>JAYWAQ010000715.1:0-3068 GCA_043782305.1 Burkholderiales bacterium | reverse complement strand
ATACCCACCAGAAAAAGCCCAAACACCAGCGTGTGAATAGATCGTAGGCAATCGAGCACCGCTTTGGCCCACCAGAACAGCAGTCGTGGCGCGCGCAGCGTGCGCGCAGCGAGCAGCCCAAGCGGAAGGGCGATGAGTGCTGCCATCGCCGTGCCCAGCGTGGCAATACGCAGCGTTGTCCAAAGGGCGCGAGCAACGCCCGCGAGATAGCGGCGCTCGGTGGCCTGTTGATCGTCAACGCGCAGCACCTTGCCATCTTGGTCGCGCACTTGCGAATGAACGTCGCCGAACCAAACGCGCAAAAAGCTCGGTTCGGACATTTCGGCGACCGTTTTTTTAAAGTTCTGCCAAGGTTTGCGCCCCATGCTCAGCTCGTCTTCCGCGGCAAGGGTCCACAAACTCACCGCCACCAAAAGCCCGCAAAACCACAGCAGTATCGTCAGCGCCGTGATGCGGCGCGGTAGCGCTACCTGCTCGCCGCTCACTTCGCCTGCAATTGCCCGCTGGCCAGTCCCGCATCACGGATGGGGCGGTAAAACGCGTTGTCTTTCGACACAAATCCGGTGTAGCGAGGTGGCAACAAATTCGGCGTTCGAGCAAGCTCAGCCCCAATACCCGCCAACGCAGTCTGCAATTTGGCAACAAAAGCGCTGTCTTTGGCGAGCGTTGCGCTCACGGCGACAGCATCATTGGGCAGTGGATCGGATGTCCAGAAAATGACGCTATCTGCGGCTTTGATGAGGCCGTCGGCGATCATCGCGTCGCGGTTTCGGTTGTAGTCGGCACCGGCATCAAGCTCGCCGCGCGTGACTTGCAGCTCGATCGCCTGATGCTTAGTGTTGATCACTTTGCCGAGAAAGGTGTTGATATCGATACCGTTTTTCTGGAAGTGATAGTTTGGGATCAAGTAGCCCGAGGTCGAACCCTTGTCGCCAAAGGCGAAAGTTTTTCCCTTCAGATCGGCAATGGATTTGATCCCTGATTTTGGATGCGTCACCATGATCGCAAAGTATTCGGGCTTGCCGTCGTAGAGGATGGTCGACACGGCTTGCGCGCCGGCCACGTGGTTGGCCAGCACGTAGCCCCACGGGCCCATCAGCGCGATATCCGTCTCACCGTTGGCAAGCGATTTGGCTAGACCCTCCCAAGTGTCCACCGTGTAGAGCTTGACCTCGCGGCCCAACTGCTTACCAATGTATTCCGCGAGCGGACGATAAGTCGCGTCGTTTTTCTCTTTGTCAGGTTGATATAAGCCCACGCCAAAGCGCAACGTATCAGCGGCTTGTGCCCCCGGAACCAGCAAAATGTTGAGCGAAATAAGCGCCAAAACGGACGCAAGCAAATTCTTCACGGTCAATGCTCCTGCAAAAAAAACCAACGGATAAAATAGTATACGGGTAGTGGTTACAAGCCACCCAGTCGCCTCCGATTGGTCGCCGCACCCGTCCGATTCCTTACGGCTAACCGGTATCCGTTTTTATAAGCAACAAAGTGTGTCGAGCTCGCTGCAATATGATGGTGTTGTTAAAACGCTCGGCAACCCCGATGCCAACCCTTTTCCGGCTCGACCGCATTTTTAATGGGCGGCTACAAGGGCCGCTCAAAATGTGGGTTCGGTTTACCATTTCTCCTAGCGCGTGGCTAATGTGAAATATCAATTTGTCGGGCTGCGGGTCTGAAACCAGCGCTGCGTTAAGCGCTACGCAGCGCGCCATCTGATCGAAGCGACCTGTTTATGAATCACAAGGCTGGAGCCGAGCCCTCGACGCGGCACCACATTGAAACCCCACTGCGCTTGCTGGCGGGGTTTTTTATTTCAGGGTTTAAGTCATGAGTAGTGCAATCGTCGGTTTTATTGTGGTTTCGGTGGCGGCGCTTTTGCCGCAAAGCGTGTTGTCGTTTGCGCCCTATTTCAAGCGCACGAACAAAGATCGCGTGCGGCGGTTTCACGCCAATTTCGTGTTGTGGATCATCTTCGCGCCAATCGTTGCGCTGGCTGCGCACTTTTTGCAAACTGACGCTGCAACGCAAGCCGCCATCGAAATTTTCGACTGGTGGATTTACACCTCGATTGGGCTGGCGTGCCTGATTTTGCTGCTCATCACGCTCATTGTTTCTTACAAAAACCACGAGGTTCGACGCACGGACGCCGAGCGTGATTTCAACGCAATGGCGTTGACCGAGTTCTCCGGTTTTGTGCTCAACAACGCGCAGTCGCTGTGGGTGATCGCGGCGTTTCTGGTGGCGGCTGGCGGCGACCTTGCCACGACCATTGGCTACGGCGTGGTCAGCATTGCGATGGTGTTTGTTGCCTGGGCGATCGCGCCGTAAGCGCTCGCGCGGCCCCGTTTGCAGCGTCGGTTGAGTGAGACAAACGCGCCGCAAAATGATGAACGCTCCCGTTGTTGGCCACGGAAGGATTCATCATGACCGTTTTCGCCGCCTTCCCCATTACACAAGAATGGGCGGCACTCTATCCGGATCGCACTCAGCGCTATTCGCTGCCGACGTCGAACGGTGTCAAGGTCTCGATCATGCTGCAGGAAGCGGGCTTGCCGCACGAGCCGCACCTCGTTGACTTTGCAACCAACGACCAAATGTCGCCAGCGTTTTTGTCGCTCAACCCGAACAACAAAATCCCCGCGATCCTTGATCCGATTGGGCCGGACGGCAATCCGATTTCGCTGTTCGAATCTGGCGCGATCCTGATCTAGCTACGCAACGCGAACGCGAGCCGCGTGGTCTGGCTCAAACGCGGCAGCACTTCGCGAGCCCAGCGCACCTAGAAACCGCTTGAGCCATGTGCCTTTTGTCCGTTCCTCAATAGGATCGACGCCTTCGCGCACGTGTAGGTATGTGCATTGCCAGATGTCGACGTTTTTACGAGTCCGCATAGCTGTTCGAAGTAAACGTCGGGTGAGGCGATTGGCGCGGGGCGTAGCAGTAAATGAAGCTTTGCGCGCTACGGCGCAGCCAGAATAGTTTCGGCAATCAGGATGTGTAGCGGCGCACCAAAATTTCTTGGCATCTGTGGTGCGAGTACACGACAGGGTGCTAGCTGATTGGCG
>JAYWAQ010000714.1:0-22631 GCA_043782305.1 Burkholderiales bacterium | reverse complement strand
GCCATGCCCGGAATTGTAGGCGGGCAGAGCTAACTCACAGGAATCGTCCATTTTACCGGTCACGCGGCGCAAGAATGCCATTTTCTTTCGTGTCTGGCAGCGGCGCAAAGCGCGCCACCAACATCATGAGTCCCGCGAAAATCATGAGGAGCGGAATGATCAACCGCGAACGCCAGCCGAGATCAAAATAGCCGTACCAGCCGATACCCATGGCGATCAACACGGGGCCTGCGACCAGCGACTTTTTGGTCAGCCCATCGAGCACCATGATCGCGACACCTGCGACCACCAGCGCAATAGCCACCAGCGTGTTCCAGTCCGGAATCCAGCCATAGTTCCAGCCCAGCATGGCGAGCCCGCCTGCAATCAGAACGACCGGTAGGGTTGCGTCGCGCATCGAAGAGTCCTTGATGATGGAAGTTTTGACCGCGCCCATTTTGGTGGTTTCTGCTACGGCGCGCAAACCGGCGCAAAAGTCGCGGAATGCGAGACTTCAGGTTGCGCCCAACGGCACGCTGTTTGCAAGTTACAGCTTACGACCCCATGTCTGCCTCGATGATTTGCGAATGGCATGTCGCCTGAACTTCGCTGATTGAACACCGCTCTATGTATCCATGAAATCGATTCGCACTGCTCCCGATTCCCATCAACGTCCCTGGCGTTGGGCCGCGCTCGCTGCGAGCCTGTTCACGGCCGTGTGCGCCACCGTTGCGAGTGCGGATGGGTTGGGGTTGCCGGGCGTTCTCCCATCGACTGCACCAACGCGAGCGACGAGCGCTGAGTCTCCCCGTGAAGATGGCTTTCGCACCGTTGACATGCAGTGGAACGACGCCAGTCGGCAGCGCGACGTTCCGGTGCGGCTCTACTGGCCCGCTAGCGCGAGCCCATCCGCTGCTGTCCCGCTGGTCGTTTTCTCGCACGGGCTCGGCGGCAGCAGAAATGGCTACTCGTACCTCGGTAAACATTGGGCCAGCCTTGGCTTCGCCAGCCTGCATGTCCAGCACGCGGGCAGCGACCGCGCCGTGTGGGGCGGCAACATTTTCTCGCTCGTTAATAACGTCGTTGCAGCCGCCAGTGAATCGAATGCGATAGACCGTGCCAGGGACGTGTCTTTTGCCATCACGGCGATACTTGCTTCGAAAGACTACGGACCGTCGATTCAGGCCAGTGCGATTGCCGTTGCGGGTCATTCATACGGTGCTAACACCGCGCTCCTGGTCGGTGGCGCAACGGTCGAACGGGGCGGCAAACCGATGTCGTTTCGCGATGAGCGCGTGAAGGCGTTGATACTGATTTCAGCGCCACCGTTTGTCGGAGAGGGCGACATGGTCGACGTGTTCAGCGCAATCAAAGTGCCGACGCTGCATGTGACTGGTACCGATGACGTTATCCGCGTGCCGGGCTACTACTCGGATCTCGCTGATCGCATCAAAGTGTTCGACGCCGTCCGTGCGCCAGACAAAGTGCTGACCGTGTTCAAAGGCGCAACGCACAGCATCTTCACCGACCGCACTGGTCCGGCCGGTGTGGAACTCAATTCAGTGGTCAAGCGGGCAACGCGCGAACTCTGCGGCGTGTTTCTGAAAAGCGTACTCGCCGACGCGCCAGGAAAGTCGGTGGACGATTGGCTACAGGCTCAGAAAGCACTTTTTGATCGCTACACCGGCGCAGTTCGCGGCGGAAAAGGCTAGATTGCGGAGTCAAGAAGTTCACAAATTTCGCATACAGCTTTTTTGCAGAAGCCCTATTGAGCAAGGGTTACCATTGATTTGTGAAGTTTCTCGATGTACGCGGAAATGGTGCTGTAGCCGTTACACGATATAGCTTTTGGCGAAAAGCCATTGCGTCGGACCGAGTGGGCGATTCGACAGGTTTAGGCGCGGGCACAGAAAAGAGCGGTGTGTCACTTTCGACGTCAAATTCAACCCGACGCGCTAGAAGCTCGTCCATCGCAGCGCGGCCACTCAGTTTGCCCAGATGCAATACGCGTGACTCATCCTCTACATACCAATACCCGATGCCAAAGCACTGGAACTGACGCTGCGCGATAAAGCCCTCGTGGAGACGCTTGACGCCTGAGTGGCGAGCATCGCTTTCGATGCGGCTCATGACAGCCAAAACTTCTTCGCGGTCACCTTCCAGTACCTGAATGAAGTGTTCGCCGTCGAACAACAGAAGGCCAGTGATGCCATTTAATTTGTTTTGTTTTCTGGCTTGCACCAGAATTTCGGCGATTGTGGCCGGGGAAGTGGTGGGCGACAACTCGCTGATGTAGAGTATTTCGTATGGAGGCATAGGATTTGAAATCTATAAAAGTGGCTGCAATGTAGCGGTCGAATTCACGTCCTCCTACATCAAAAGATATAGTGCGCACAAATGCCTAAATTGCGTCAACTTGCAAACCGCCCCGACTGCCCGCCAGCCTGCAGCCAGTGTACGCTGCGCAAGTCCGATGCGTTCTCACCGTTAAGCCTGGCACAGTTGCGCTACATCGAGGCAATGCGCAGTGATCGTATCGGCTATTCGGCGGGCAGTCAGATCAAGCCGGAGAATCAACAGGCGAAGTCGTTGTACACGCTGTATTCCGGTTGGGCGTTTCGTTTTAAAACCTTATCCGATGGACGCAGGCAAATTCTCAACTTTTTGTTGCCCGGTGACTTGTTGGGGCTGCAGGAACAATTCTCTGACGGCCCTTCGCATGGTGTGGACGCACTCACGGATGTCACGTTGTGCGTGTTTCCGCTGACGAAATTGTGGGACTTGTATCGTGACCATTCGGGTCTGGCCTACAACGTGACCTGGCTTGCTGCGCGCGAAGAAAGCAATGTCGATGAGAATCTGCTCAGCACCGGGCGGCGCAATGCGTCCGAGCGTATTGCGGCGTTGCTGCTTCACCTGCATCGTCGCGCCACGCGTCTGGGGCTTGCTGACCTTGCCGACAGCGGCTCGATTGCTTTTCCGCTAAGGCAGTCGCACATCGCCGATGCGCTCGGCCTGTCACTCATCCACACCAATCGGTCATTGCGTAAGCTGCATCGCGCCGGTTTGCATCACATCGAAGCCGGACGCCTGACGATTCTCAATCCGAAAGCGCTGGAGCGGCTGTCGGAATATTACGACCAGCCGACGCGCCAGGTGCCACTAATTTAGCTCTGCGATGGCGCGTAGGTTTTGGCCTACACGTTTTTCCGCTGCCGTCTCAATGCGCAAGGCGCGGGGCGCCGCTAAAGTGGTCGATAATCAACGATGGCGGCTTAAAACCGGCGCGTACGAAATGATTCACGACCCTAAACTATTGACGAACGCATCAGAGATCGCCGAACTTTGGACGCCATTTGCGCCTGTATCTGCTCCTACGCCTGCGCCGTTGTCAGCAAAGGCTCCGGCACTGCGATTTGATGTTGATTGCAGTCTGGACTATGAGTTGGATGCCACCAGTCATTTCATTTTTCAGATCGAAGTGATTGATTTGCCCACGCAACGAATTGTTTACGAAAAGCTCTCGTTGCAGCCCGCCGCTGCAGTGCGTTCGTTTGTTCATGAGCCGACGGGGAACCGTTTGGTGCGCGCCGACATTCCCGCAGGCAAATTGAGTGTTCGCTATCGGGCGACTGTGGATGTGGTGCCACCGAACTACGTCAAAGACACGCTATTTGAGGTGCCGGTTTCCGATATACCGTCGGCGTTCGTACACCTCCTGGCTCCCACGCGTTACTGCGAATCGGATCTGCTCGCGTCGGCTGCGCAGAAGATGTTTTCCAGTCTGGCGCCGGGGTGGTCAAGAGTCGAGGCCATCCGCGCCTGGATTCATGACAATATCGAATACATGGTGGGGTCGTCCGACACGACGACCACAGCATGCGATGTTTTTTTGCAGCGTAAAGGCGTCTGTCGCGACTTTTCGCACCTGGGCATCACGTTCTGTCGCGCGCTCAACATTCCTGCGCGTTTCGTCGTCGGCTACATTAAATTTCCCGATGGCGCGCCGGATTTTCACGCTGTGTTCGAAGCGTGGCTCGGCAATCAATGGGTGATCTTCGACGCTACCGAAATGGCGCCCATCGAATGGCTCATCCGCGTTGGAACAGGTCGTGATGCCAAGGACGTTCCGTTCGCCACAATTTATGGCCCGGCGCGAATGCTGAGCATGGCGCCAAGCGTTGAGCCATCGCAGCGTTAGTGATGTTGGCAAGGGTGAGTTGTAGCGGGATAGTGCGCCTCAATCCAGCGCTCAAACTGCTCGCACATTGCCTCGTCTGATTCACTGTTGTCGGCAATCAGCTCTGCGCCGTTCACGATGCGGATGTGAGCATCAAGACTGTGCTGGGTTGATGGCGGATAACTGCGCGTTGCGGCTGCGGCCATTGTGGCTTGCGCCTGTTGCCACACCTGCGCGACCGTCTGGTTGCAACTGTCGGCCAAATATTTCGCGTTAAACGACTCGCCCGTCAGACTCACCAGCGTGTCGTTGTGACTGATGCTGTTGCCTCTTAACCAGTAGTGTTCGATCAGCGCCGGGCCAATGGCGGGGTTATCGGTCAGGTAGCCGTACGTGCGCTCAAAATATGCGCGCGTTTGATGGACTGCCATGCTGGCCAAAAGGTAGCCGTGGTACGCGGCGGCGGCTTCCTGATTGAGCAAATGGGGGATCGCTAATGTGGGCCGTGGTGCAATCGGCACGCCGAGGATGCGTCTTTCGCATTCGCGCGCCAGAGCAATCAGGCGGTCCGGGGTAAGCTCGTCATCGGCGAGGCGATACATCGCGCGTTCAAAGTACGGTACCACCAGAATGCCGCGTTCGTTCCACGCTGCAAACGGCTGACTCGCATCGATCTTTGCGCGAATCAACTCATCCGTAATCGACTCGCCAATTGAATTCTTCGCGTACCGCTTGAGCCAGTCGGCGTCTTCGAGCAAGCTGTCGCAGAACATCGACTGTGTTTCTGCATACGCCATTGAAGTGGGTGGAAATTC
Source organism: Burkholderiales bacterium (assembly GCA_043782305.1). Lineage (GTDB taxonomy): Bacteria > Pseudomonadota > Gammaproteobacteria > Burkholderiales > Casimicrobiaceae > Casimicrobium. The sequence continues at coordinate 17,657 of JAYWAQ010000714.1, read as the reverse complement.
CTGGGAAAAGCAGGGTGAGTTTTGTGCCACGTTGGCAAAATGCGCGGCGTGACCCCCTTCGTGGAAGAGAGTAGCGATTGCGCGCGCGCCGCTGCCGATCTGGTCGGGCTGGGCACTCGCCGTGAAATTGATTTCGCCGGGCACCCAAGCTCCGTTGCGATCATAAAAAGCCGGAACCGGGCCGTGGCAAAAGCCGTTCTGAAATTTACCTTTGCGCTCCAGCAAATCAAGCTGCAGTGTTGCTCCGCGATAGGTAATACCGAGCTTCCTAAAGCTTTCTACCCAGCGCCGCAGCCCTTTTCCAAACGACAGATAGGGGTCGAGTTGACGCGTTACATCGCCGCTCTTGTAGAAGCGCAGGTTCCAGGGTTTTGTTGCATTGGCACCATGTTTTTTCTCAAGCTCGCACAATGCACGCGTGTTGGCATCACGCGTACGCGCTTCGAAATCATCGAGAATTTTGAAAAGCTGATCCGTTGACATGCGCTCATTCTTCTGCACTTTATAGTCGAAGAAATTGGCGAAGCCCTGCGCGCGTGCGAGCGCGTTCCGCTTTTTCACAATCTCGATCAGACCGTTCTCCAGCGCCCATCGCTCGATCGACATCAGCGTGTCGTGCGAGCTTTTGCGCGCAGCCTCATCGCGGTTTGTCGCGAGGTTCGTGCCCAAGGTGCCGAGGCTCGCTTCTTCCCACACGCCAGCCTCGTTAATGTGACGTAACACGTGAGCGCGCTGCCGGGCAAACAGGTCGGCTTCGAGCTTGATGAGATCGCTCATCAGTTGCCGTGCCGATTCGGTTTCGATGACATTACACTCGATCAACGCGCGCCAGCCATGCAAACCCTGACGCAGTTTGCACGCCGCGTCGTCTTGATCCGCGGGTAGTGCGTCAAGCGCGCCTCGTACCAGTGCCAGTCGCACTGGATCGGAGATAAAGTTTTTGTACGACTCCTCCGCCCGTGCGAACCCGGCGTCATCGTTCGAGGTCGCCATGTAGGTAGCCCAGAACAGGTCTTCTTTGGTCTTGTGAACCGTGAGGTAATTGCTGTTGAGCGTGTCAAACACTTCGCGCGCAGATTGCATGGCCGACTCCCATATTTCCACGAAATTTTCGCATCAATTCGCTCGATAGTGTTCAAGTGGCAACGGCTGCGAATGAGGCTGACGCAACGCATCGCGGCTCAAGCCATTCTCACCGTCCTGTAGGCATTCGCCCACACGCACTCGCTCTGTCGTACGACATACAGGCCGCTTGCGGAAATTTAGCCTTACTCCATCGTGATGTTGCCTGATTGCAGTGTCATCGAGCTCTCTACTACTTTGAGGAGTTTGTTATGAACCCTAACCCGAACAAGATCTATACGAGCGAAGACAACAGTTCCTCACCTGGAACCGGTGTCTCCATCAGCCCCAGTTCGCCGCCCGAAGGGACCGAAGGCGTGTTGCCCTTGCCTACGCATGAATCGCCTGATAGCGACGTGGGAACGGAAAAGCCAAGTCGCGCCGGTCAAATCGGCGAAGGTAGTTATGAAGGCACCGATGGTTACGCGAAGAGCATCACGTCCTACCTTAGTACTGCCGACGTAGACAAGGACGCTAAGGCCGCAGCGCCGCTGTCAAAGACCGAAGCGCGCGACATGCTGGCGGCTGAATTCGAAGGTGCAAGCCATTCGAAAGCGCCGGGAAAGTGATTTCAATATGAAAAAAGCCACCCAAGCCTCTGAAGGCCTGCAAAAAATTGCTGATCTCGCCGCAGCCATTGGCGTGGCGATGGTCACCACGCTCGACGTGAGCTCACAAACGCTCACCAGTCGACCAATGATGCCGCTCGAAATGGATGAAAAAGCGAGCCTCTGGTTTTTCACCAGCAACGCGACGTGTCACGGGCTGGCCTTGGACCGCGTCAACGTGTCGTTCGCGGAACCCAAGAGTGCGTCATACATAAGTTTTTCCGGGCGCGCCGCCGTCGTCGGTGATCGCGCTCGCATTCACACACTGTGGACGCCGATGGCCAAGCCCTGGTTTCCCAAAGGCGAAGAAGACCCAACGCTCGTATTGCTGCGCGTCGATTGCGAAGCGGCCGAGTATTGGGATTCGAACAGCAGCAAGGTGGTGCGCATGTTGTCTTTGGCTGCATCCACGATTACGGGTGAACCCATCGCAATGGGCGATCACCAGCACGTAAAAAGTCCCGCCGTCACGGTTTAAACCAGTTCCAGGTCACTTCAATCCACTACGTTTTTTGTAGTTAATCCACGTAATTTTTCTAGAAAGAAATACCCATGAAACTTAAATTCATCCCCACAATGGCAATGCTCGCTATGGCAATGGCGATCCCTGCTCAAGCGATGACCAAAACAGAATACAAAGCTGCGGGTCAAATCCTCGATGGTGACCGTAAGGCCGCGATCACTGCGTGCTCCACGGCTACAGGTAACGCCAAATCCGTCTGCGTGATGGAAGCCAAAGGCCAGTACACAATCGCCCATGCTGATCTGGACGCCAAGTACAAACCCAGCGCCAAAGCCGACATGAAGCTTCGTGACAAGCGCGCCGATGTGGCCTACGACATCGCAAAAGCCAAATGCAAGGAACTAAGCGGCAATCCAAAGGATGTGTGCATCAAAGACGCAAAGTCGGCCAGGGTCGCAGCGAAGGCCGACGCAAAAGTCGCCAAAGTGGCATCTGAGGCGAAAACAGACAACTCGAAAAAAGTGGTCGAGGCACGCAAAGACGCCATGGAAGACAAGAGCGACGCCGCTTATGCAGCCGCCAAAGAGCGTTGTGATGCGTTGGCTGGCGACGTGAAAACACGCTGTGTCAACGACGCCAAAGCCAAATTCGGCAAGAGCTAAAAACAAGCCGCTGCAAAGTACTTCAGACGGGCTACGCAATGACAACGTCGTCAGTAGTCCGTGCCGAACAGCTTTTTAGAATTACGCCTTGTGCATAAGGGCTGAAGGTCGTAATGGATGCAAGTCGACGTAAGACGATTTGGGCCGGAAGCCCCTTTATAGCGGCGCTTTCAGCGCAAAGCTATTGGGACAATGACTCGAAATCAACGCAACATTGCGCGTAAAGTTTCCTTCACCGACGTGTCACGCCAGCTCGGTTCTTTGCCGCGAATGAACAAAATCGCGCCGTGTTCCGAGCGGATCGGTTGGTGCACCATGCCGCGTGGGGCGAGGTGATAACTGCCGGGGCCTACAAGCTCTGAGCCGATCATGACTTCGCCTTCAAGTACGACACATTCTTCGTCGATGGCGTGTTTATGCGGAACCAGAAACGCACCAGGCTCAAGCTTTAAGAGGTAGCTCATGCTGCCGCCGTCAGGGTCGCGACGCAGCACTTTCATCTTGATACGCGGGCTGAATTTTTCCCATTCGCCCTGATTGGGGCGCACTGTGTTGGTCACAGCGCCGCGCTCAAAATCACGCACGCGCGTCATCAGGCGCGACTTCAGGAAGCGCTCGGCCATCGGGTCCAGCGGCGCAGCGCGCACAGCTTCGGCCATAGCACCCGCCACTGATAGGGGGAAAGTTTCGTCGTCTATACCGGTCATGTTTTTATTGTCATTGTTCATTGTTGTGCCTCAAGTTGCGTTCGCAATTGAGCGAACGCGCGATGCATCAAAGTCTTCACTGAGCCCAGCGGCATTTGCCAATGGTCTGCGATTTCCTGATGGGTGAGACCGCGAAAAAACGCGAGACTCACCGCTTGCCGCTCTTTTGGCGGCAGCATCAACAGCGCGGCTTGCACAGCGCTGCTGGTTTCAAACTGACTGATCAACTGCTCCGGCTCAGCCATGAGGCTTGCCTCTTGCGAGCGGAATTCGTCCGGATCTTCCACACATTCCGCGATGTCGGCACGACGCAGTGCGTCCAGAGCGCGTGAACGACATATCGTCAACAACCAGGTGATGACTTTGCCGCGCCCCACATCGAATCGGTTGGCCTCACGCCAAGCCTGAAATAGTGCATCCTCCGTCACCTCTTCAGCCAAACCTTCGTCGCGCACAATACGTAGGGCAAACGAGTGCAAGCGTTTGGCGACCATGTCAAAAAGTTCTGACAGGGCACCTTCGTCCTTGCTCGCCATGCGGGCGATCAGCGCCGTTAATACACGGTCCCGTTCCAGCAGTGCGTCCGCCGCGGCAGTCGTCGGAGCGACTAAGGTCGTTTTAGAACCGGGCTTTGCGGGCCGTGAAGAGAAAAAAGAGGAATCTGCCATCGTGAGATGGTAACCGTTGGCAGCAGCGTAAGGAAGAGCATACATGGCGAAAGTTCTATCGAACACAGCAACTGATACGCCGCACCCGCGATAGTGGTTTTTCAATTGGAGTTGTATGCCTAATGGGTAGGCGTTGGCCCCGCGTTAGAAGCGGGCTCAAGCGAGCGCCTGCGCATCGTTAGCGGTTAGAACGTTATGCGCTGCGCAGGTGCGCCTGAAGGCGTTAATTCCACGGTGCCGTTGGCGTTGCGCGGCGTCAACGTGAGCTGACCGTCCAGACGCGCATTGCCGCCGCGATTGCTGATGCTGCAACGCGATGTTGCGGATGCCGTGTCTGGTTTGCAATCAAGCGTGACTTCGCCCAGCGCAACGGGTGCCTGGCCGAACGCGTAGCGGGCAGATTCAGCGCGGACGCTGCCGGAAATGGCGAGCGTGGTGGCGCTGATTGCCAATGATGCGATATCGAGCGCAACACGCGGCGACTCAGCACTGAAGGCAGCAACGCCACCGACCAGCACCGGAACGACAACGGCGAGTTTCTCCGCTGTTAACGTGCCAGACACGAGATTGACTTGAGCCCCGCCGGTCACACTTTCAGATAACGTGCAACTCGCACCCAACGGAATGACCGAGGGCTGGCATAGCCACGCAACCGAAAGCGTAGGCGACACCCCCATCGTCGAAAACAAGGCGTTGCCGCGCCAGAGCGTGCCGGTGATTCGATGCAGTTGCACGAAACGGCTGGCTTCGGTGGGCAAAAATCCAGCGACGATTGAGGCGGGTAATTGCCACACGAACACGCCTAACGCAATCGCCAGCAGCAGCAAAAAAATCAACAAGCGTTTCATGGAATCTGCTCCGCGCTCACGGAAAAGCCCGCACCGCGCCGCGCGATTTTTACCTCACGTAATTTCACGGCGGCGAAATCCAGCGCCGAGAGACTGGCGCGCAGCTCAGTCGCGCTCGCGACTTGCCACACGAGATCCCCCGCAGTGCCGCCACCGGTGATGTTGAAGCGTGCACGAACAGCAGCGACTGTCATGAATCCGCTGATTGGCGAGGTTTCGGTCTGCCACGCATTACCAATGGCGGCATCATGCAGGCTCGCCTCACGTTGAGCGTGCGCGCGCAGTAAAAAAAACGTCACCAGAACGGAGGCCGCGAGGATCGCAACGTAGACCAGACGGCGCAATTGCAATCGATTCATCATTGCACTAACGGGTAGCTTCATGGTGCGAGATAAACACGAACACGCGGCGTTGGCGCGCCAGTCGCTTGCGCTTGCAAACCATTGGCGGCCAGCGCGCGTTGCAGGCTCAATTGGGCCGGCGCATCTAACGCATCGGCGAGGCTAAATACCCACGCACCGCTGGCATAGGTGGCGCTTTGCGTACGTGCCAATACCTCGGGCGCGACCGTGGCGACACGTTCAAGCAGTGCGCCGGGGCCGGGTTGTTTTTGCGCGGCAACGGGAACACTGATCGATGGTTGCATCGCGAACTTGACACCGGCGATCAACGCGCAAACAACACCCGCAATCGCAGCGTAACGCAAAGCAACATCAAGCGTCGTCGAACGTGCAACAGTCTGCAAACTGGGTGCGGCGACCAATGGTGTTGCGACGCCCAATGGAAAATTGCCATCAACCATTGACACACCGCTGGCCGCCTGCCACAACGCCAGGGTGTCGTCACTCAGCCGCGCACGGTCGCGATCAACGAGGATGCAATCGTTCGCGACCGACGTGCTGTTCGCGTGTGGAGTGAGCATGGCGGCGACGATGGCGGGCAGGCCAGCGTCATCGGCGTTGCTAGTCACTTCAACAGCCGCCGCGCCTTGTGCGCCGACGATGTATCCGCCCGGTGCGCCGACCCAATACGTTCTTCCTGCATTTAATGCATTGAATACATGCGTCGAAAGCGTTGACTTCGCGGCAACCGCGTGCGTTGTGTAGGCGACCCAGACCTCATCGGGCGATGAAGTCACGGCCTGCGCAGCGAGTCGAAGATTCGCCGAACCGACGCCGAGATCACGATTGAGCGCGAGCGCTGCCGCACGCAACTGTTCGACCGTCGTCAGTCGACTCAATCCCGGAATGCGCACGCGAGCGACGCCGAGTTCCGGCGGAGCTAGCAAAACTGAAGTGTCTGGAAGTGCCAAAGTTTGATCGCCAAAGTTTGAACGTATCAGGCGTTCGAAATGAGCCGCGAAATGAGGGTCGGGCGACCGTTCGGTGGTCGGGCAATCTGCAACTGTACGCGATGACCGACGCGCTCGAAGCGAATCACCGCCTCCACCGCGAAGTATTGCGTATTCGTGCTGAATACCCCATCCAGAGGTGGCTGCCCCAGCAACGTCGCCAGATCATTCGTTCCAGAAAAGGGTTGCTGCGCGCGCCTGGCCATTGCGCGGTCAAGTTCCGCCGGTGTCGCCGCTGGAAATGCAGCTGCAATGAGCGCTTTCGATGCGGTGTTCGCATTAATCGGACTGGCCTCGGGCAACACTACGACAATTTCGCTCAATGCGCGTGCTGTGGCATCGGTAAAGCCCGGCACGTCAAGCAGATCGGCCAGATCGCGCAGAGGCCCATTACGCAGAGCCTGACCGTAGCGTTGTCGCTCGCTCTGACCATCGTCAGTCAGGTCGTCTTTGTCAATGGCATCAGCCAGGGTGTCAACGAGCGCGGGCGCAACACCCGCCTTCGCGAACAGCGCCCTGGCGAGCACAACATTGGCCGCGCTTTTCACGCCGCGCGGCGCGAGATTGTTCAAATTGAACTGCGCTTGCAGATCGGTGATGTGACCCTCAATCGTGCCGCCTTCCACCGGAGTCGACGGCAAAGGCGTTGCCCACAGCTCGCCGTAGTGATCCAGTGGACCAAGACGGCCGTCCGCTGCCAACACTGTGATCGCCCATGACGCCGCCGCATCGGCCAGCGTATAGCTCGCTTGCGTATCGCGCGCGCGGTACTCGCGATCCAGCCAGCCTGAAAGCGGCACGATCATTTGCGTGGCGATAGCGGCACCCAAGGCGGTGAGCAACAGCGCGACGACGAGCGCCGCGCCGCGAACGCTGTGTAGTGACGACTTCATCGCAGCGCCAAAATGCGGTCAACAGGCGGCAAAGCGCCCGTCGTCGTCAATGGGATCACGCTAATACGAATGGCACGCGGATAGGCGTTGATCGTAGATTCGAACAAAACGCCGTCCGCGCTGTAAGCGACCGATATCGATTGCACCTCGGCAACGGGCAGCCGCTCGCCACCGATCTCCCGAATCACATCAATGTGGTCGTTCGTGGCCAGCCAACGATAACTTACCCGGCGAGTATCCAAGCCGCGCGCAAGTGACGGCTGAATCATCGCCAGCGAGTCACTATTAGCCGCAAATTCCGAGAGCGACGCACGCCGTAAATCGGCTTCAAGATTGGCGAAAAAATCATCCAGCCGCTGCCACTGCGCCGCGTCGTTAACCACGCGATCACGAGAGACTTGCAGCGTGTCCAGCGCCCGCCAGCCGGTCAGCGTCATGAGTGAAGCGATCGACAGCGCGATCATGATTTCAACCAGCGTCATGCCGCGAGCACGAGTTATTTTGAAGCGCATCATGATCGCGAAGAAAATCCAACCGCCTGGGCGAGCACATGCCCGTCGCCGCCGGTGCGCACAACCACTACTTCAACGCGTGAGAACAGGGGGCTCGGCGTGGCCGTGACTTTGGTCTGTGCGGTGAACTCGATGCCTGCTTGCTGCACTTGTCGCGTGCTTGCGTTGCCCACTTGCGCTTGTTGTGGCTGCAAACGAATCTCGGCCAACGTGTTGTGCGCGACCCAGCGCGCGAGCGTTCGGTCGCGCAGCGCGCCCTGATCGTTGGTGGCAACCAAAGCTGCGCGCGATGCGGCGATCAATCCCGTGGCAAGTATCGCCGTGGCGACCAGTACCTCAATCAGGCTGAAGCCGCGTCGCCTTGAAGAACTCAGAGGTTCCACGAACCGATGTCCGCGCCTTCGCCCTCACCGCCCGGTTTCGCGTCGGCACCCATGCTGAACACGTCAATGTCGCCGTGCAGGCCGGGGTTCGCAAACTGATACGGATTGCCCCACGGGTCGTTCGGCAAACGGGCGATATAGCCCCCGGTTCGCCAATTGGTGGGTGGTGGTGAGCTTAACGGTTTCTCTACCAGCGCCTTCAATCCCTGTTCACCGGTCGGGAAACGCCCGTTGTCTAGCTTGTACATTGCGAGCGATTGCGCCAGAGTCGACACGTCCTGCTTGGCAGCGGAGACTTTTGCGTCATGCAAACGACCGATCACGTTGGGCGCGATGATGGCGGCTAAGATGCCGATGATGACCACAGCGATCATCAATTCGATCAGCGTGAAGCCGCGCGAAAGTCGGCGGCGGGTGAGTGGCGGAGAGAACATAGGCAAAATTATAGGATTCGGTACTTTGGCGGCGATTGCCGTTCTATCACGCATTCATGAAGAAACTGTTCGTCGGCTTGTTCGGCATCGCCGCTCTCGCGCTCGCTGCGTGGTTCGCATTACCGCTTTGGCCCGCCACAATTCCTGCTGAAGGAGTTAGTCTGAGTGTGCGTCAAGGAAGTTCATTGACGCGCCTTGCGACCGAGGTTGAACGCCTTGAAATCGCGCCGGCTGTGGTCGTACAGGCGGTTGCGCGCATTCGCGGCAGCGCCCGGAAACTGCGGGCGGGAGAGTATTTGTTTGAATCGCCGCAAACCGTGGCCGACATCCTTGCGGCGATTGAATCGGGCAACGCGCAACGGCTCGCTGTAACGACCGTGGAGGGTTCGCGTTTGTCGGATCTTTACACGTCGCTTTCAACGGTGCCAGGCGACGGTGTAGCCACGTTTGCGGCGAATTCACTGCCTCCGCGTTCGGAGTTGAAGCAGGCGCTGGCAACGGATGTGAGCGATCTGGAAGGCTACTTTTTCCCCGACACGTATTTCGTCGCACCCGGCAGTTCGGCCAATTCACTCCTGAAGCTTATGCACAAACGCATGAAAGAGGAACTCGCACGTGCGTGGGAACAGCGAGCCGCAGACACTCCACTAAAGTCGGCATATGAAGCGCTGATTCTGGCGTCGATCATCGAGAAAGAGACCGGGCGTGATGCGGATCGCCCGCTCGTTGGCTCGGTGTTTGTGAACCGCCTGCGCATCGGTATGCGACTGCAAACGGATCCAACGGTAATTTACGGTTTGGGTGAGAAATTCGACGGCAATTTGCGTAAAGTTGATCTGCAAACCGATACGCCCTACAACACTTACACACGCAACGGCTTGCCACCGACACCCATTGCGTTGCCGGGGCGTGCATCGCTGCGGGCCGCCGTTGCGCCGCCGAATAGCGAATTTTTATATTTTGTGGCACGCGGTGACGGCACCAGCGAATTCTCGAAGAACCTCGCAGAACATAATCGTGCTGTGGCGAAATTTCAATTGGGTAAGTAATGGCAGCGTTGCGCGGCAAATTCATCACGTTCGAGGGCATCGATGGTGCTGGCAAGAGCACGCATATCGACGCCGTGCGTGCGCTGTTGGCCGCGCGTGGCAAGACGGTTGTCGTGACGCGCGAGCCCGGTGGAACAGAGCTGGGCGAAGCGATTCGTGCGCTGTTTCTGGATCGTGCGATGAGCCCGCATAGCGAGGCATTGCTAGTGTTTGCCGCGCGGCGGGAGCATCTTGAACGTGTCGTCTGGCCAGCGCTTGAACGCGGGGACTGGGTTTTGTGTGATCGCTTTACGGACGCGACGTTTGCCTATCAGGGCGGTGGTCGTGGACTCGGTTTTGAGCGCGTTGCCGAATTGGCGAACTGGGTGCATCCGAACTTCACGCCTGATTTGACGCTGCTGTTTGATCTCACCCGTGACGCCGCCCAAGAGCGTGTGGCGCAGCGCGGCGCGATGGATCGCATTGAGTCTGAAGCCGCAGAGTTTCATGACCGCGTACGTACGGCTTATCTGGATCGCGCAGCAGCCGAGCCTGAGCGCATTAAAGTGTTGTCGAGCGATCAGTCAAAAGATACGGTTCGCGCCCGCGTGCTGGCTTGTGCGCAGCAATTGATTAGGGCATCGGATTAGCGATGGAATTTAATCCACTCCCGTGGCATCGAGCGTGGCTTGCGCGCTCGCACGACATGGTGTCTTCGCATCATCACGCGTGGCTGGTGGTCGGGCGCGCGGGCGATGGCGCAGGGCAGGCAGCGGCTTCGTTGGCGGCGCTCCTTTTGTGTCTGAATCCGAATGATCAGGCGGCGTGCGGCGAATGCCCCAGTTGCCGCTGGCTGGCGGGCGATGTGCATCCTGATTTCCGGCGATTGCTACCCGACGCCGGTGATGGCGAAACGGTGAAATTGCCGACCATCAAGATTGATGTTGTGCGTGAGGCGCTGGATTTCATGCAACTCTCGGCTGCCGGGTCGCGCGGGCGCGTTTTACTGGTTGATCCGGCGACTGCGCTCGCTCGTGAAAGCGCCAATGCGCTGCTCAAGGCGCTTGAAGAGCCACCACCGAACACGCGCTGGTTGCTTGTCGCGTCGCAGGCGGAGCGCTTGTTGCCAACGATTCGTAGCCGCGCCCTTCGGATGACGCTGCCGCGCCCGACACACGACGAGGCGCGTGCCTGGATGAGCGCACAAGGCGTGCCGGGCGTGGACATTGACGCGCTCTTGCTGCGAACGCGGGGCGCGCCGCTGACCGCCCAAGCGTTGGCCAACTCAGGACGTGCATCAGCTCACGATGCTTTCGTTCGCGATTTGCTGCGCCCCGGCCAATTTCCGACCCTGCATTGGGGGGCTTGGGTCGAAGGCGGTGGCAAGACCGAGAAGCGGGAACGCTTTGCTGATCTGCTGCAATGGCTCGCCGACTGGACGTCCGACTGGTCGCGCGCTCGCGCCAATCTGTTGCCAACGGTATACAGGGATCAATCCGAAGCACTGGCTCAATTGGCCGTCAGGCTACCGCTGGCCGAAGCGCTCCGCTATCATCGGACGTTGTTACGCAAGCGTTATCTGCCCGACACCACGTTGTCCGCGCGGCTGCAGTGTGAGTCGTTGCTGCTGGACTACCGGGCGCTTTTTAGTCGATAAGTAACAGGATTTGAGTGAACTTTCATGAGTGATGTTGGCGGCCTTGGCACTCCCACCGCTACGGGCACGGTGACTGGTACCCAGCGCGGTCTTGCGGGTGGCGTACGCTCAGGGGTGCTCTCGCTCAATATTCGTGAACGCACGGCGCTTTACGCGGCCTACATCCCTTGGGTTGAAGGTGGTGGCATCTTTATCCCGACAACGCGCGCGTACAAGTTGGGCGATGAAGTCTTCATGTTGCTAACGCTGATGGATGACCCGAATCGCATCGCCGTTCAGGGCAGAGTGGCGTGGATAACGCCTCCCGGCATTCAGGGCGCGCGCGCGCAGGGCATTGGCGTTCAGTTCACCAAAGACGACACAGGGCGCGGTGCCAAGCGCCGCATTGAAGGCATTCTCGGTGCTTTGTTGGCTTCTTCACGCCCGACACATACGATGTAGCGTTACGCGCTACGTTGTCCGGTTCCTGCCCGTGTTTGTTGATTCTCACTGTCATATCAATTTCTCCGACTTCGCCGATGACGGAGACGCCGTGGTTGAGCGTATGCGAGCTGCCAACGTGACTCACGCGATGTGCATCAGCGTGACCTTGCCAGAGTGGCCGTCGGTCGTCGCCCTATCGGATCGGCACGCGAATATTTACGCGACTGCGGGCGTGCATCCCGACTACGAAAATATTGAAGAGCCGTCAGTCGCCGATTTGCTCACGCGAGCACAGCATCCGAAGGTTCAGGCGATTGGCGAAACCGGGCTTGACTACTATCGTTTGCAGGGCGATCTTGAATGGCAGCGGCAACGCTTTCGTACGCACATTCGTGCCGCGCGTGAGTGTGGCAAACCGCTCGTTATTCATACGCGTAGCGCGTCGGAGGATACGCTCGCCATCATGCGCGAAGAGCGGGCCGACGAAGTCGGCGGCGTGATGCACTGCTTCACCGAAACCTGGGACGTCGCCAGCGCGGCTATGGACTTGGGTTTTCACATTTCTTTTTCGGGCATTGTGAGCTTCAAGAGTGCGAAGGACTTGCGCGATGTGGCACAGCGCGTGCCGCTGGAGCGCATGCTGATCGAGACTGACTCGCCGTATCTTGCGCCCGTGCCGTATCGTGGCAAGAGGAACGAGCCGTCTTTTGTCCCTCACGTTGCGGCGTCCATTGCGGCGGTTCGCGATATTGAGGTTGAAACTGTTGGCCGCGCCACCAGTCAAAATTTTTTCTCGCTGTTTCGGGTGACTCCATGATGCAAAAAATCCTTGCGGCTTTGCTGCTCTCCGCCGCTCTCGGGTGTCCGGCCGCGTTTGGCCAAAGCGCCGCCGGTACCGGCGATTTGTTCAAGATGATCGAGCTGGAGCGAGCGAGTGAGGTGCGCTCGCTGCTCTTGAAAGGCGTAAAGCCCGACGTCACGGATGTACGCGGCGATTCGGCGCTGGTCGTCGCTTCCCGTGCCGGATTGCTGCCCATCGTTACGATGTTGGTGGACGCCGGTGCCAAGGTCAACCTGCGCAACCCGTGGGGCGATAGCGCGCTGATGGTTGCTGCACTTAACGGGCAGGAAAAGGTCGTGCGCTATTTACGTGGAAAAGGAGGCGAAGTCAACAGCACGGGCTGGACAGCGCTTCATTACGCAGCCGTAAATGGGCACGCCAGCGTCGTGAAATATTTGCTTGATCAGGGGGCTAACCCCGTCGCAGCCTCACCTAATGGCGTCAGTCCGCTGATGATGGCCGCGCGCGAAAACAAGACCGAGGTGGTCAGCGTTTTGCTCGAATATGGTGCTGATATTTCGCAGAAAAACGAAAAAGGTGAAACCGCGTACGACTGGGCGGTACGCGAGGATCACAAACCGGTCATTGACCAGCTGAAAAAAGCAGCGGCGAGTTCTCGTTAGCGCTGCGTGCGCCTGCCGCATTAGCAGCGGCGGGCACGATATCCAGCGGCGCAGGCGGTGCGGATTTCGGCGTTGCAGCCTGCGCCGACTGAATCACTAGTGCCGTCACGTCCGGCAACCCGCTAACAATCCGGCGCGCGCCATTGAATGCCTTTTGCCAGTAACGATTGTCGAGGCTGGTCACCTCAACGGAGCCGCCCGAACTTGGCGCATGGATAAAACGGTTGTCGCCGATATAAAGGCCGACGTGTGAAAACTGAAAGCGCCGTGTGTTGAAAAACACCAGATCGCCGGGCTGCAAATCGTCTCGCTTGATGGATTCACCGACGCGCGCCTGCTCTCGCGCGCTACGCGGGAGCGAGATGCCGGTGGCCTGCTGGAACACGTAGCGAATCAGTCCGCTGCAATCGAGGCCCTGATCCGGCGTGTTACCACCGAAGCGATAGTCGACTCCGATCAGCGACAGGGCATAGCTTGTAATGTCGGCGGCGGAATCTTTGGCTTTGTCACCGATGGAGCGCAGCGCTTTTTCGGCTCGAAGCAGAGGCCCCGGCTCATCATGGGTGGTCGCCGTCGCAGCGGGCGTTGCCGTAGAAATGACGAGCGATGCGAACAACGCCGAAATCAACGGCACGCGAATCAATAGTCGTCTGTTTTTCCCCATGCGCCTGATTTTAGACCAGCACAGCTCATATCGCCAAGCCCGGAGTCTCGTCGGGTACGCCCTGCGCTAACATTCAAAGTTAGCTTCGTTTTTTGTTCAGATCCCATGCCCGTTGACGCGTCCTTCCCGATTCAAGGCAGTTTGGTTGCCATCGTTACCCCTATGCATGCCGACGGTGCGCTGGATATCGATGCACTCAAACGTCTGATCGACTGGCATGTGGCGTCTGGCACCGCAGCGATTGTGATCGTCGGTACCACGGGTGAATCGCCGACGGTGGATGTTGATGAGCATGCGCTGCTCATTAAAACGACGGTAACGCACGCTGCAGGCCGCATCAAGGTGATGGCCGGCACAGGGGCCAATTCGACGCGCGAAGCGATCAGCTTAAGCGCTTATGCCAAGTCAGTTGGCGCCGATGCGTCGCTGTCGGTGGTGCCGTACTACAACAAGCCCACGCAAGAGGGCCTCTATCAGCATTTCAGGGCGATTGCCGAGGCCGTTGACCTGCCGATGATTTTGTACAACGTGCCCGGTCGTACTGTGGCCGATATGGCAACCGCCACGACGATGCGACTGGCGGAAGTTCCGGGCATCGTCGGCATCAAGGACGCCACAGGCGATATCGCGCGCGGTGGTGAACTGCTTCGTCAATTGCGGAAACTTGATAAGCGATTCGTGGTCTATAGCGGCAATGATGATTCTGCGCTGGCACTGATGGCAATGGGGAGCGATGGCGTTATCTCCGTCACCGCCAACGTCGCCCCGAAGGCGATGGCTGAGCTTTGCCGCGCCGCATTGAGCGGGGATTTCGCTTCCGCCCGCACGATCAACGACGCGCTGTTTCCGCTTCATCTTGATTTGTTCGTTGAGGCCAATCCGATTGCGCCGAAATGGGTGCTGGCACGAATGGGTAAATGCAGCGCGACAACGCGCTTGCCGATGACGCCGCTGTCCGCAAAATTTGAACCGGTGCTTGAAGCCGCCATGCGCCACGCAGGCTTGCTCTGACCCCCGAACGATACGCCTTAAAAAAATTACGCCAAGACTTTAGAAACAGGAACACGAATGAAATCAGTTTCAACGTTTGCGCTCGCCGCATTTGCGACCGTTGTGGTCACCCTGGGCGGCTGTAGCACGCTTGCTGAATACAGCCCGTTCGAGGCGAAGCGCGTGGAGTACAAAGCCGCGCAATCCGGCCCCGCGCTGGAGATTCCACCCGACCTTACGCCGCCAAAATACGACGAACGTTTCCGCGCTGGCACGGCCACGCTCTCCGGAGTTAACTCGGCCAATCGCGCTGCGGTTTTGTCGGGCGCGGGTGGCGTATTGCCTGCGGTTTCCGGTATGCGTATCGAGCGCGCTGGAACTGAGCGTTGGCTCGTGGTGCCCGGCACGCCCGAGGTCAATTTTCCGAAGGTGCGTGAGTTCTGGGCGAGCCTCAATATGTCGCTGGTGGCGGATGATTCGCGCATTGGCGTGATGGAAACCGATTGGGCCGAGAACCGCGCGCGCATTCAGGACGACATCATTCGGCGCACCGTCGGCAAAGTGTTTGACAACGTTTACTCCAGCGGCACTCGCGACAAATATCGCACTCGCCTTGAGCGCGGCGCGAACAGCACGACCGAGATTTACATCAGCCACCGCGGCATGGAAGAAAAAAACGTCGGCAGCACCGCGCAGCCGGTTTTTCGCTACGAGCCGCGCAAGCCTGAGCCCGAGTACGAAGCTGAAATTTTAAATCGCATGATGCAGTATCTCGGCGCGCCAAAAGAAGAGGCCGCGCAGATCGCTCAGGCAGCGGTGTCACCGGCAGCGGCTGCTGCTCGCGTTGAGCAGGCGCAAATTATTGCCGTGCCGGGCGGCGCGTCGGGCCTGTCGATGAACGATACCTTTGATCGCTCATGGCGTCGGGTAGGCCTCGCGCTTGATCGCGTGGGCTTCACCGTCGTTGATCGTGACCGTACGGCAGGAACTTATTTCGTGCGCTACGCCGATCCTGACACCATCGCCAAGAACGAACCGGGCATTCTCGACAAGCTCAAATTCTGGCGCAACGACGCCCAGAAAGTGACCGAGCAATATCGCATCACCGTTAAAGAAAGCACCGGCAAGACTGAGGTTCGTGTGCTTGATGCCAATGGCGTGGCCGACGGCACGGAAGTTGGCACCCGTATCGTCAAGCTGCTGCACGAGCAACTGCGATAGTTGCTGTAATCCGTTCGGCTCAGCTAATTTGACCGCCGCGTGAGATTCGCTAGTCTCGGTAGCGGCAGCGAAGGCAACGCCTTAATCGTTCAGGTAGCGCAGACCACGGTCATGATTGACTGTGGTTTCGGCGTCAAGGAAACCGCCGAGCGTTGTGCGCGGCTCGGCCTTGCGCCCGAGCGCATCGACGCCATCATCATCACCCACGAACACGCCGATCACGTTGGCGGCGCGCCACGTTTTGCGCGGCGATTCGGCATTCCGGTGTGGCTGACGTTTGGCACGCTCTCCGCGACCGAATCGCGCTGGGAGGGCTGCACGCTGCGTGGCTTCGATTCGCATGATGCTTTTCTTGTGGGTGATATCGAGGTGTTGCCGTTCCCGGTGCCCCACGACGCCCGAGAGCCTGCACAAATGACGCTCACCGATGGCCAGCGTCGCCTGGGCGTGTTAACCGACGTTGGCGAAACCACACCGCACATTGAAGCCTCTCTCTCGGACTGCGACGCGCTGTTTCTGGAGGCGAATCACTGCGAAGACATGCTGTACCGCTCGTCGTATCCGCCGCGCCTCAAAGCGCGGATTTCCGGCCGCTATGGGCATTTATCGAATGCAGCTTCGGCAGAAATTCTGGGACGTGTGGCGAGCAGCCGCTTGCAGCGCGTGGTGGCTGCGCACTTGAGTCGAGAGAACAATCGTGCGGAACTCGCAAAAAACGCGTTTGCTGACGCGCTGGGCGGCACGGCCAATGATATTTTTGTTGCGACGCAGGATGAAGGGCTCGAATGGATCACCATTGCGTAGTAAGAACAGGGCAGTGGCTTTTTGTTACAAGCTCGACTGATTAAGGGCTAAGACGACAAAAGTGAAAAAGTCGAGTGCTGGTCTTTATTCGGTTCAGCCCCAATCGAATGGCGCTTCCAGCGAAAAGCTGTATGCCACGCCTGCCCGTCGGGCACGCCCCGCAGCCATTCTTTTCGACATGGACGGCCTGTTAATTGACAGCGAACGCATGGCGCAAGACGCCACATTCGCCACCGCCCGTTTGATTGGACATCCAATTTCCGAGGCCGTCGCATTGCGCATGATCGGGCTCGGTAGCGACGCGCTCGGGCGCATGCTGATCGCCGAGCTGGGCGCGCATTTCCCGTTCGACGAGTATCAGAAAATCTGGAACCACCATTATCAGGCGCGAATAGCCGAAGGTGTCCCGGTCAAATCGGGCGTCGTCGACGCCTTGGCCGCCGTTAGAGCCGCTGGACTGCGCGCTGCGGTCGCCACCTCGACCAGCACCCATTTCGCGCGGCACAAGCTCGAAAAAGCCGGTTTGCTCACGCATTTTGATGTGGTTGTCGGGCGTGATGCTGTGCCTCATGGAAAGCCCGCGCCTGATCTTTATCTGCTTGCGGCTCGCGAGCTGGGTGTCGAAGCCAGGAGATGCTGGGCGTTCGAAGATTCATTGCCGGGGGTGACCGCAGCCGTGGCCGCCGGTGCACGTACGCACTGGGTTCCTGATCTGGCGCACATTCATGCACATGAATTGCCAGCGGGCGTAGAAA
>JAYWAQ010000713.1:0-3072 GCA_043782305.1 Burkholderiales bacterium | reverse complement strand
AAAAGGCCCCCAAGCGAGCCGCCGACCACGAGAATGCGCGGCACGCTAATGAGGCCGCTTCGCTTGCCGCATTTCAGCCAAGATCACACCGGAAACGTAATTCCAGCGGCTTCAGCCGCTGGATAGTTAAGCTCAATTACCACGCCGCTTGGGTCATCGAGAAACATTTGATGCAAGCCAATCGACGGCACAGTGCGATGCCGCGCGGTTGCGCCGAGCAAGGCGATACGTTTCATCATCGCGGCCAAACCATCCGAGAAAAACGCGATGTGGTCGACGGCGCCGCTGCCTTGAAGCTTGGTCACATCAATGTCACCGAGGTACGCCTTCAAGCCTTCAGGATTGTCAGGGTCGATGCCAATCAGGTGAACCACCGCGTTGGCCACATCGTCGTGATCGCCGTTGTACATCCAGATGCCGGGGAATGGAAAATTCGGCCGAGGCCCGACGGTGAGACTCAGCATGTCCGAATAAAAGCGACTGCTCTTGGCCAAATCGGTAGTGCGGATCGAAAAGTGATTTAGGGCGAGTTTCATGCAAATTCCGGGTACTGCGGGTGCTTCGGTCAAGCGTCGCTTGCGCATTTATGATAGCCGTACTTTGCGCTGACGAGGGCCTGTTTCGCCCGCATTTGAAACGCTACAGCATTTTCGTGCAATCGTTTATCCATAGGGGATAGAAACTCAAAATATGTGTTGTCGACTTAATTACTATTATGACTCTAGCCCCAACGCAGTGGACGTTTCACGATAAAGCTGTTGCCTTCCGAAATCGTTTCGCGTTGCATCACCACCGCGGCGCAATAATGTGCTTAACGTGATTAACATCATGCAGCAACAGCAGAATATTGAAATGGAATTGACGTGGAACTAGCCGGCGAAAAACTCATATCGGCAACGCCCCCGGTCGTGTGGCAGGCACTCAATGACCCGGCAATACTGGCTAATTGCATTCCCTCTTGCGAGCGTGTTGATCGCTTGTCTGACACGGAAACACACGCCCGAGTGCTGCTCCGGATTGGCCCGGTGCGCACGTTGTTTGTTGGCAAAATTTTGATGAGTGACATTCGGCCCGGCGAGGGCTGCACGATGGTGTTTGAAGGCTCCGGGGGCAACGCAGGATTCGCCAATGGGCGCTCTACGGTGCTGCTCAAGCCCGAAGGCGAGGCGACCCGCTTGTCCTACACCGCTTCTGCGTCTGTCGGCGGAAAACTGGGACAGGTCGGTGGTCGAATGATTGATGCGTTTGCCAAGAAAATGGCAGATGAGTTTTTTGGTAATTTGCAAACGGCACTGGCGGGCGCAACTCCCGCGCCCATCAATGAATTGGGCCGCCCTTCGGTGGCTGTAGCGGCTGCAAGCATCGGCCGCCCGAACGCCATCGCCAGCACCAGCAGCAACAATGCGGTTGGCGAAGGCACGCGAGTGCTCTGGTTTGCGCTCGGCGTTGGCGCCACGGCGTTTGGCTTCTGGCTTGCGCATCTGTTGCGCTGATCGGGGAGATTTTCACCGATGAAAGCCCCTGCATTTGACTATGTGAAACCACGCTTACTGGCGGAGATTTTTCCGTTGCTACAAGAATTTGGTGACGAAGCGCGATTGTTGGCGGGCGGACAAACATTGTTGGCCACGCTCAACATGCGACTGTCGGAACCGAGCGTATTGATTGACTTGTCTGCCATTGCCGAGCTGCGCGGCATCGCGCTTTCGGGCTCCATGTTGCGCATCGGCGCGATGGTGACGCACAGCGAAATCGAAGCGTCGGCGCTGGTGGCTGAGCATGCACCCCTGTTGCCGTTGGCCGCGCCGCACATCGCACATCGCGCCATTCGCAATCTTGGCACCTTGGGTGGGTCGATCGCTTACGCAGATCCTGCAGCTGAGTGGCCTACCTGCTTGCTGGCGCTTGATGGTGCGGTGGTCACGAAGAGTGCGGCAGGTGAGCGTCGTATTCCTGCCGATGATTTTTTTGTTGATCTCTACACCACCACCCTGCTCCCCGGTGAAATCATCGTCGCCTGCGAATTTCCTGTCGCTTCGGCCGGGCACTGGTGCGACTTTGATGAGTTGGCGCGACGACATGGAGACTATGCAATTGTTGGGCTGGCAGGGGTGGGTCAACGCTCTGAAAATACGTTGACGCAAGTGCGATATGTATTCCTGGGATTAGGTGCAACCCCGCTTCGCGCCTCGCGAGCGGAAGCCGTCATCAATGGTCAACCGCTGACAGAGGCATTGATTGATCAAGCCGTGGTCGCGCTTAAAGACGAGTTTTCGGCGGTCGGCGATTTGACCAGTGACGCTGCGACCAAAATGCATTTGTCGGGCGTGTTGCTCAAGCGGATGTTGATGAAACAAATGCAGTTAAAAAACGCTTGATGAGCGACATGGAAAATACGTCTACTACCCATCTCATCAACGTCGTTGTGAATGGTCACCCAGAGCAATGCGCGGTGCAGCCACGGCAGCATCTGATTGATTTTTTACGCGACGGCCTGGGACTCAAAGGCTCGCATGTCGGTTGCGAGCATGGCGTATGTGGCGCGTGCACCGTCAAGCTTGACGGCCAGATCGTGCGTGGCTGTCTGGTGCTCGCGGTACAGGCGGACGGTAAACGTGTGGACACGATTGAAGGCCTCACGCAAAGCGGCGCGGCACGAGCGCTGCAAGCCGCATTCGTGCGTCGCAACGCGCTGCAATGTGGCTTTTGCACACCCGGCATGCTGGCCGCTGCTTTGGAACTGATCGAGACGAAACCGAACGCGACGCGTGCCGAAGTTCGCGAATGGATCTCCGGCAACTATTGCCGTTGCACGGGTTATCAGGCGATTGTTGACGCGATTTGTGATGTGTTGGCGGAGAACGCCGAGGTGGCGAAATGAAATCTTTGAGCCCCGCCACTGAGCACTCACGCTACATCGGAAAAAGCGTCGCCCGTCCCAACGCGCTTCGGCTGGCCGAGGGGCGCGGCACGTATGTTGATGACATCGAGTTGCCGCGAATGGTGCATGTCGTGTACTGGCGAAGCCCGGTTGCGCATGCGCGAATTGTGAAAATTGATGCCTCGTTCGCA
>JAYWAQ010000712.1:0-3074 GCA_043782305.1 Burkholderiales bacterium | reverse complement strand
TGGGAAGCTTAAAACAAATGTGATTTCCGTCGAAATCGGCAAGTTGTCGACGCTAACGCCGATTTGACGAACGTGCCGAAATTTAATCCCCTGGTGCCGCGTCATCAACGCGACGATTTGCACGGGGGCAGAGATTACCGCTTATGTCCAGCTCATTGCATCGGAAAACGCTCGCACCATGGGTTCGCGTGGTCTCCGCTGTTTATTTGACCAGAGGAAGGATTCGGAACCAGGGACCGAGGAGCGGAGTCAAAGTCTCTTACTCTTAGGGGAGATCAGCATGAACTGCCTTCGTAATTTTTTGCTTGCCGGTTTGCTGGTTGCGGTGGGCGTTGCGTCCGCCGCAACCGTTTCCGTCACCTTCGTTCAGCCGGAGAAGTTCACCGATGCTGGGCACTCGCGTGGCAGGGCCACCGAGCGTGATCTGGCGGAGTTGCAACAGGAAATGCAGCAGCATCTGCAACGGCTGGCTGACCGCAAGCTGGCGTCGGGGGACACGCTTCAGGTGGAAGTGCTGGATGTTGATCTGGCGGGTGACTTCGAGATGAATCGATTGACGCGTTTTTCTGATGTCCGCGTCGTTCGCGACATCGCTAGCCCCCGAATAACGCTGCGCTACACGTTGAAGCTGGGTGACCGCGTGGTGAACGGGGCGGAGGAGCAACTGAGCGACCTGAACTTCCTGCAGGGGTTCAACCATTACTCAAGCGGAGATCGGCTCCGCTACGAGAAGCCGATGCTCGACAAGTGGTTCGAGAAGCGGTTCGCTAAACCATAGTGCTCTGTGGGCCCGATCCAAGATCGCTCGCAATACGTCAAGAGCCGGTGCGGCGCCCGCCGTCGTGTGTCGATAATTCGGCTACGACGAGGATGGTTTTCGTCGCCCGAACACCGAATGGCTCGAATATGAATCAGCGACGCTTCTCTGACAGTCGTTGGCCTAGATTGCCGCTGTTTGCGCTCCTCGCGAAATCGAGCGCGACAGCCCGTTGCGCCGCCGATACACGCGCACTAAACGCGCCGCCAATGGCAGTGGCAAGCTATACCCGGGGCGTGAAGTTGGGGGGCTGACCGGTTGGCAGGTGAAGGCTTGGCTTCGGCGGGAGAGGCGCGAAAATACTGAGGAATCGTGCGCGCAAAAAGCGAGAAAGAGTAGACTTTTCAGGCGAAAGTCTTCCGGGCGCGCTGCTTACGGAATTTGGTACCACAGCGGAGGTACGCAACATGTCATACCAAGCGATCGAACTTCATTTGAACCGCATCCACGTGTACGTGTTGAAGGTCATGCAATTTCCGGAATCCCTGCAGGCGAATCACGCCGAGTTCCAGTCGGTCATGCAGGCCTGGGCGAGTCTGGGAAGGCTGGTTCCAGGCTTCGCGAAAACTAGTGCAGAAGAATTTGCGGCGATGCTAAGAAGGCAGGCTGCAAAGAGCTATCACGAGCGGATGGCTTTTGCAAAGGAATGGCGTCCGAGCAATCGAGCTCCTTGGCCTTTGCTGCCATCGACGGCAAAAAAGACTACTGGCGCGGTGCTAACCGGTTTGGTGGAGCCGACTATGCCGCCGCCCAGCGCAACAGAGAGTCAGTTGTACCAATACCAGCGAGACCTGGAACGATTTAATCGGGTCTTAATGATGCTGACGAAATTGGCGAATATGAGGCACGAAATGATGAAGTCGGTCGCACAGAATTTGCGTGGGTAAGGGTACCAACGCGATGCAGGTGCCTTGGAGTGCTGGCATCAATCTGACCGTCGCTCTGGCGATTCCGCGAAACCGGCTCGCAGTTTTGCCCATCGTCTGGCTCAGTAATCGCTAGACGTCTGCATCAAAAGGCATCCTGACGCCGTAGGACATGGCGCAACTTTGTTTGAAGACCGGCGCGCCAGAGCAATTGAGAGAGCCAGAATAGATGTTTAGCGGTCATTGCCGGGCGCGACTAGATTCGGCTGAGCGGCGCGTGGTGCCGTCAACACCGTCGCATACGCTTGACGCTGCATGACTTGGACGGCAATGTCCGCTCGCCGGGTCTCCACACCTAATCTGACCAGAGGACTGGATCGGGAACCACGCAGCGCGGGAACTTCATCTGGGGCGACAACCGCTATTCAAGCAGCGACCGACTCCGCTACGAGAAGCCGCTGCTCGACACGTGGTTCGAGAAGCGGTTTGAAAAGCCGTAGCTCAGAGCGGCCGCCGATCCTTGACAGCAGGGTTGTGCTGCTGGATGCGTTGAGTGTCCTGCCTGCCAGTGAACTGGGTTATGGACGTGAAGAGGCTTGCCGAGCGCGGAAGCGCTAATTGCTCGCTGGCGGCCACGCGCCCTGATCGACGCATGCCCCGGTGTGCACGATGCCTGCGAGGCCATCGTTCGGCACAAACACCTGATTTGCAGCCGTTTTACTGTAGGTGAAATCATGGCCGCAATCGGCGCTTTGAGTGGTGCCAACGACGATGACAGTGCCGGGGCGCACGTCGCACGCAATCAGGCGATCCAGTTGGCTCCACTGTTTACAGATGGCGAACCGGGCGCGGTAATCTTCACGCGTGCCGGTGGGGCGATCAAACGACCAGAAGCTGCCGAGTTTTGAGTAGGGTTGCGTTGAATCGATCAAACGATAAAGGCGCGCCGGCTGGGTGACGGCAAAGCTTTTTGCTGAACACAGATATCCCCCGCCGCTCGGCCGCTGTGCCTGAGCCAGCAAGGACGGGTTGCTGAATTCCACCAGGCCAGGAGCGACGCTTTCAACCGCGCCGACGCACGGCAAGCCGTCTATGCCGCTGTCAACTTTGACTTCCGGGGCGAGGTTCGACGGGAGGTGTGCGCAGCCTGAGATCGCCAGAGCGAGAATGACCGCGCAGGTTCGAAGATTGAGCATGTAGTCCCCTGTACTTTTCAGCGTTCCAACCGGCCCATCCAGGCCTGTCGGTCAACGATAGTTTAAAGGCAGAGCGTTACCGGGTCGGGGATAAATTGTCGGTAATCATCGACGTCATCACGCCCGCTCATGTCGAATCACGTTGAAGTTTTCATCGTTCTCGGGGGCCTGAAAATACGCCGTCATGGCGTCGAA
>JAYWAQ010000711.1:0-3076 GCA_043782305.1 Burkholderiales bacterium | reverse complement strand
TGCAGTATTCCTCAACGTCGGAGCGCTCCTTGTCGTTCCAGCGAATCCCGATGTCGCGCTCGAACACGGCGGCGACGTGATGCGGGCTGCGCGGGTCGATGGCGAGACGATCAGGCAAGGCGGGAAGGGCGGAAAGCTCTGGCGGTTGGGTGGTGTCGTTCATGGCGGTCGCGATTAGTTTCATCCGGGTCAGTGTTGCCACAATTTTATGCGGCAACATCACTGACCAGCCGCGCGGATGATGTCAGCGCTACAGCGTTCGGCCCCAAACAGCCGCTCACCACTTCATTTCGCCCTTGTTGACTCTGGTCCCGACGCTGAGCGAGGCTCGCTTCGGGGCATCCGGTGAGGCTCTTTTCGTGGCTTCAATCAGTTTGGGGGAGGTAGTGCTGGCGACGCGTTTTTCGCCAAATGGACGGTATGCGCGGCATTGGCTTTTTTATTGATTCCTTGTCCCAGTGGGGCTGGACTCGCAAAACGACAAAAGTCGATAAGTTTGAATATCCATGGCTAGCCCCTGTTAAATAAAGGAAAATGCAAAAAAGCTGTATGAAATGACTTATTGGTCAAGCGCGTTCTGGCCATGTGTTGCAACCGTCCGTCCGCCGGTTCGTGAGTCGCGTCTGGTGCTCAGCAGTTGGTTACATCTTGTAACCGGATCAAACGGAACCATGCGCGCGCAGTGTCCTCCTACTGTGGGACACCGATTCCTCCTCCAAATTTCCAACGTCAGGCAACCGCAAATGCGTCTCGCAACACTGTCCGCCCACCGCACTTTGCCTGCGGTGTTTTGCATCGCATGTTTGTTGGTTGCATCCAGCGCTAGCGCCCAGTTTGGAGGCGGCGGAATGGGTGGAAAACAACGTAGCGGCACCTCGGATCGCAACCGCTCCGATTCGCAAAAGAGCAATCAGGACTATCGAAATGATCGACCCGCAGAGGCGTCGTACGAGCAGATCGAATACCGTCTGGTGCTCCTCGAAGAGTCTCTGAAACTGGCACCCGAACAAAAAAACGATTGGCAGAATTTCGCGGAAAAGGCGCGCGCCTATGCGGCAGACATTGCTCGTGAACGTGCACAAAATGCGGTGCCAACTGTGAGCGTTTTGCAACCGACAGCGCTACAGCACGTGAGCCGCGCAGTGGACGCAACGCGCAATCACGTGACCGCGCTGGAGGAGATTGAATCCGCCACCAAATCATTATTTCAATCGTTGAACCCAACGCAGAAAGCCATCGCCGACATGCGCATTCCGACGATTGTTGCGCCGCGCCCCATCGTGCCGATGCAGAAACCTTGAGCGTCGCTGCAAGCCCGGTGCAGTGGTGGATAGCGTGCTGATCAAACTCGAATTCTGGGCACTCATTCTGTGTTCTGTCGTTGCGCCGGTTGTGATTTATGTTTACCTAATGCGAAGGGCTTCGATTGCGCGGTTTGCGGTGGCTTTGTTCGGACTTTTTCTGGTGCTTCTTGCCGGAACGGATGTGGTACTTCTGAAATCGCTGATGCAGATTGCGAAGCTCACGCCCTCGCTCGCTGACGATCTGGTGTTCAGCTCGGAGTTTTCACTCGCGCTGTATTTACTGCCCGTCCTGTCGGCGAGCGTTGGCTGCAATCTGATCTCACACGTGCTGATTACACATTTGCGCGTGGCGGAGCGCTCACACGACAAACACGTGCACGAAGCTTAGCTGTCACTAACGTTTGCGCAGCCCCAGCGTCATTACCGTCCCCACCACTAGCAACGCGCCGACGACCTGAATCGCTGCAATCGCCTGACCGAGAATGAGCCACGCGAGCACGAGCGCGAAAACGGGCTCCACGTTCATGATGGCCGAGTTGCCCACGACGCCGAGCTTCGGCAACACCGTGAACATGATGGTGAATGCGGTGCCGTAAAGAAAGGTCAGCGCGCCCAATCCCCACCAGCCGGCAGCAGCCTGCGGCAGATGGAGTCCGCCTTGCGCGGCGACACCCACGAGCGCGACCACGCCGGCAACGCTTAACGTCGCAGCGGTGCGCACGCGGCCATCGACGTCGGCAGCTTCATGTTGTGTGAGCACCAGCACCATGCCAAACGTCGCTGCGGCAGCAAGCGCGAACGCAACACCAACACCGATCTGCAGCCACTGTCTCGCCGCGCCGAGCCCCGATGCCGCTCCGAGCACATCGAGCGCCAGCGCAAGGCCGAACAGAATCACCGGCATCGCAATCAGCACCGCCCGTTCAGGCCGCTGACCGTAAATCGCCCACGCCCATAGCGCCGTCCAGATCGGATAGGTATTAAACGCGAGCAACGCCAGCGCCACCGGCACGCGCGCGACCGCCGAGTAAATCGACAGACTTTGCAACCCGATCAACAATCCGATGCCGGGCAACACCCAGCGTTGCCGCACCGTGAACTTTGGGCGCACGCCTGCGCTCATGACGATCACTGCAACGACTAACGCCGTGATCAGGCTGCGTGCTGCGACCGCGGTGCTCACATCGACGCCATTGTTGAACGCGAGGCGCGCCGCGACATGATTGCCGCCCATCATCAGTGCGATGAGCATGAGGGTGGCGAAGGCAGCCGCAGTCAGCGGGCGGCGAAGTTGAGGAGGGGGCATAGTTCGTCGAGAATGGAAGCGTGGCAATCGCTATGCTCCTACAAACCCCCGAAAACACTTCAAGATCATGGCAATAACCGAAATCCCGACGCCCGCTGCGCTCATCGACATGGCGCGTATGCAGCGAAACATCAATACGATGCAATCGCGCATGAATTCACTGGGCGTCAAGCTGCGCCCGCATGTAAAGACGAGCAAGTGCGTAGCGGTCGTGCAGCAACAGATCCGTGCCGGTGCCAGTGGCATCACGGTGTCGACATTGAAAGAAGCGGAGCAGTTTTTCGCTGCGGGCGTGAGCAATATTCTCTACGCGGTGGGCATGGTTCCGACCAAGCTCGCGCAGACGAAAGCGTTGCGCGACAAGGGTTGTGACTTGAAAATCATTGTCGATAGCCTGGATGCGGCGAACGCTGTCGTTGACTTCGGGCGAGCGCAGGCTCATGTGTTCGAGGTGTGGCTTGAAGTC
>JAYWAQ010000710.1:0-3085 GCA_043782305.1 Burkholderiales bacterium | reverse complement strand
GTGGTGCGTATATCTGCGAAAAATAAGCCATCACCACAAAGTAGGTCCCCGCATGCCAAAACTTGTCCGACCCGCCAAGGGGCGGCAGGGCTTTGGCTGGGGCCAGCGAGCCATACAGCAACAAGAGGATGAGCGAAGCACCGATGGCCAGCCACAGCCTTTGATAGGCGAGGCCGGAGCTGGGAGGTGAAGTAACAGGCATGGGACAACACAGGGCTCGTGCAGATTTGCAATGTTAGGGCAGCGGTGCGCCATCACCGCCAGACGATGAATCTTGATCAGCATTTCCCACGCTGTTAAATTTTGAAGGCTTCGAGCGACTCGGGAGCGAAAAGTTCATGCAGATTGAGTCGTCGATTCGATAGCCCTTGTTCGAAGTGATAGCGGGTGAATGTTTCCAGCGTTTTACGGTTGCGATCCAGACCGTAGGGCCACCAGTCTTCGCCCATTTCGCGGCACGTCTCCTCAACGTGGGCGACGAGCCACGGCAGCATCGATTTCAATGCGGCAGTTTCGGCGAGATCAGCATAGGTTTGCCGCTGTGATTCGTAAAACGCTTTGGTCAGCGACTGGGCAATCCAGCGGTTGGCCTCGTACACATCGCGACGCATCACGATGGTGTGCATGATGGGGAAGATGCCCGTTTCGCGCCAGTAGGCGCGCTCGACTTCTCCATAATTCTCGAAAAGCCGCTTCACCTTGCCATCGTTACGCTTAAAGGATGAGGGCATACGAGCCGTGTAGAGCGCGTCAATTTCACCATCGTGCAGCATTTGCGATAGCGTTTGCGTCGGGCCGATGGCTTGCAGCTTGATGTTGGGTGGCAAATCGAGCTTTAGCTTTTCGATGCGCCCGGTTTCTTCTTCACCTCCGTACAGATAGGGCTGAGCGTCGACGGGGACGCCGTAATGATCCTGCAAGATACCGCGAATCCAGACCGGGGCGGTCATCTGATATTCCGGACTAGCGATGCGTTTTCCGATCAGGTCTTTTGGCTCGTTGATGCCGGACGCTGCATTGACGTAAATCGATGAATGGCGGAAGAATCGCGAGGGAAAAATGGGTAACGCTATGAACGGTTTTTCCGGGCGGTTGAGCGATACACAATACGACGAGAGCGACATTTCGGCGACATCAAATTCGCGATGTCGCGCCATACGGAAGAACGTCTCTTCGACCGGCAAATTTAGATAGTTAAGGTCGATCCCGTCTGGGTGCACGGAGCCGTCCATCAAAGCGCGAGTGCGATCATAGTTCCAGCAGGCGAAGCTTAGTTTTAATTTGGACATAGTGGCAACATCTCAATGCAAATTGCGGTACGGTAGGACGTGGTCTGTGCAGTTTTGACGCCGCAGCAGTTCAACGTTAGCTCGTTTTGTGCCGGACACGAATAGAGCCCTGGCGGCTGATATTGCCTGACAACACGACGCTAGACAACGCGAGCTCATGCCTTAGCTGCTCTGCGCGTTCGCCCCCGCCAGCGATAGCCTTGCTCGTTCGCTCGACGATGCCGAGCCAGTTTTGGGTCGGCAATCAGCGGGCGGTAACACTCGATGCGGTCGCCGCTTTTAAGCGCGGCATCAAGCGGCACCGACTTACCCCAAATGCCCACGTCCGCTGCTACCAAGTGCCTAATGCCGAAAGCAACCAGCGCATCGCCAAGCGTCGCGCCATCGATCAGTTCAATAGCCCGTTCATCCACGTGATCGGCAAAAGCAGAAACCAAAGTCACCCGCATCACGGATACAACTGCTCGGCGCGACGCACGAAGGCGTCCACAAACGTCGCCGCAATGCGATCAAACACGGGCGCGACGAGGGCACCGATGAGGCCGTCAAAGTCGTAGTTCAGCTCGAACTCCACCTTGCACCCCGCGTCTCCCAATTGTGTAAATCGCCACTGTCCCGACAATCGGGAAAACGGACCGCTCACCAAAGCAAGATCAATACGTTCGTTAGACACTAGCGTGTTCCGTGTTGTAAATGTCTGACGCACCCCGAGATAAGCGATATCAACCGCCGCCTGCATCTGGGTTTCCGACCGCTCGACAATGCGTGCGCCGCCGCACCACGGTAAAAACGTCGGGTATGACGGCACGTCGTTCACCAGCGCGTACATCGTCGCCGCCGAATGCGGTACGAGGATAGTCCGCACGACATGCTTCACGCCGGATTCCTCAAGCCCAACGCCACGGCTATCCTCGCCCGCATCCCTACAATCATCACCATGAGCATCGTCGACAATAAAAAAGCATTCTTTGATTATTTCATTGAGGATCGCTACGAGGCCGGACTTGAGCTCGAAGGCTGGGAAGTCAAGGCCATTCGCGCCGGTCGCGCCGGGATCAAGGAAGCCTACGTCCGCGTGATTCGCAGCCAGGTGTGGCTGGTCGGCGCGAACATCAGCCCGCTCAACAGTGCCTCAACCCACGTTCGCCCGGACGCCATTCGCATGCGCCGCTGCCTGCTACATCGCGAAGAAATCAACAAGTTGATCGGCAAGGTCAAAGAGCGCGGCTACACGCTGGTGCCGATCAACCTGCATTTTTCAAAAGGCCGCGTCAAGCTCGACATTGGCCTCGCCAAGGGCAAGAAAGACCACGACAAGCGCGATGTGCTCAAGGAGCGCGAAGGTCAACGTGATGCACAGACAGCTATGAAGAAGGCGATGCGCGGGAAGGGCGGCGAGGAATAGCCTCTGGCTATGGCGTGAGAGCACGTGCTGTCGCGCTGACGAACAACCCCTCACTGACACCACCAGCCCGCAACGCTATGCCTGTTGGTTCAGCCGTCGAATGACTGGCTCATTCAAATCATGGTCGTAGCCAAGGACACTGATTGAACTGGTATCGAGCTTCACGAGGCGGCCTTCGAGCGCAGGCAGTCGCAACCAGCGCGCGATCAGCACACGCAGCAGGTCGCTGTGCGCGAAGATAAGCACGTTGCCCGAATCGGCATGAGCCAGCTGAATCCGCGCCACAATGCGGTCAGCCCGCGCAGCAATCATCGCGGGAGTTTCGCCGTGCGGGCAGCCGTGCTCAAACAGCCGCCAATCAGGGCGCAGAGCGCGGATTGAGGCGGTGGTC
>JAYWAQ010000709.1:0-3095 GCA_043782305.1 Burkholderiales bacterium | reverse complement strand
CTGCGAGAGGCAGTTCAAGAATTGGTAGCGCTAGCGAAGTTGAAATAGCGCCAACGTTCAACTTGAAAACGGCCATCCTCGAAGTAGCAGACAGCTATTGCCTAGAAGCTGCTTTTCATAAGGGCTAGAGGGTATTTCTCGTCATAGTCGACTTTTAGCAAATTCTGCTCAATCCCTTATGCAGCTGTCCGTATAGCCTAAAGCTGCCTATATCCGCGCCAGCGTCAAAGTGAAGCTCACGCCATCCGCCGTATTGCTCGCCGTGATCGTTCCGCCCATCTTCGCCATGTAGGTTTTGGCGACGTACAGGCCCTGCCCACGGTTGCCTGCGTGCGGTAGGCCGCCGACCACAGTGTCCGCCCCGGACACACCATACTCAAAAATTTTGTCGATCAACGCATCGCTGATGCCGGGGCCGACGTTGGTGATGGTGATGGTGGCTTGCGTTTCGGTCGCGGTTAGCGCGATAGCGATTTCGCTCTCTGCCGGGCGGTAGCGCTGGGCATTTTGCAGGATATGGGTGATGACGTCTTCCAGCGAATATTCGTCGGCGCTGGCGTGCACGGTCTCCTCAGGCGCGATGAAGCGGACGTCCGGAATATCGATGGCGGAGGCGTTGTCGGCGACATGTTTCAAAAAAACATTCAAGTTGATGGCGGCGACATTCACCTGCGTGCTTTGCAATGCTTCACTCGGCGACGCGCTGCCGTAGAGCACGCGCACGGCTTGCTGCATGCGCTGTACGTAGCGGGCGCTGGGGTCGTTCGGCTGGCTGTGCAGCACCATGAGCGACTGCAACGGCGACACGATTTCGTGGCCGACGGCGTGCAGCATGTCCTTCTCCTGCTCAGCGCGGATTTGCTCGCGTTGCACGTCCTCGTTCACGCGTTGCAACAGGTCGTGCAGCGCGCCCGCGAGCGTGCCGAGTTCGTCCTTTCCACGCAAATCGGCGAGATCAAAATCAACGAGTCCTTTGTTGCCCTGCACGCTTTTTGACACAGCGCGCGCACGGCGATTGAGCACCGTAATGCGGCGGATCAGGCCGACCTCAATCACGAGCCACGCGAGCGCAATCGCGGCCAGCATCGCGCCGATGAACCACGACATGCGCGTGGCAATCGCGGCGAGCGATTTGTTGAGGCCGCGCACATCGCCGGTGAGCACGGCTTCGTACGTCGCGTTGGACGCGCTGATGCGCTCGGTCGCAGCGAGCGGCGCATCAAACGCGCCGAGCGGAAGGCGGCGCAACAACCGTTCCACCCAAGGTGAGGCGGGATCGGGCGAGTCGGTTGCACCCTTGATCGTGGCGATGGTTTGCGCGGCTTTTCCGAGCTTTCGAATCACGAGGGTTTCACCGGGGAGCAAGGAGCTTTTGAGATCGCTCAGCGCAAATGGCGCTGCCGCTGCCTCGCTGTTGCTATCGAAAATGATGCCATTACTGACCGGGCCGATTACTTCGATGCGAACGCGAATCTGGTCGAGGTCGGTCGGCGGCCAGACCACGTCGGATTTCTGAAATAGCGCTTCCTGAAACAGCGCGACGGGCAGACGAATCGAATAGAACGCGTCGCGCTTACAGCCGGAGTCAACGGCGTTTTCTGAGGCACGTGAACCGTCAATGCAAAGGCCCGATTGCCACAACCAGCCACGAAAATCGCGCACCGGTTTGACCAGTCCGAGCGTTGCGCCGGCCTCGCTGTTGTCGACGAAGCCCGTCAATCGCCCGCGAACGGTCGCCGCGTTCTCGTTCATCATGCGATTCCCAGGCGCTGCCTCCATGCGCTCGAACGGCGCGATCCAGCGCTCGGTTTGCCCGCGCAGATTGACCGTGACGCGGACGCGGTGCACACCTTCAAGATTGCGCTCGCCCTGTGTGCGCGACGCGAGCGGCCCGCTGGCGAAACGCCCGGCCAGATAGATGAAACCGCCCGCCCACGGGTTGTTGCCGATGGCGGCGCATACGGCGCTGTAGTCCTTGTATTGCACGAGACAACCGGCGGTTTCCACCGCTTGTTGCACTTTGTTCGCGTCGTCAAAATCGAGCGCAGCGTACGGCAACACGTAAGGCCGCAGTGGCGTCACCGGGCCGTCGGATCGTGCGGCATTGATCAGCGCGAGTTGACCGGCGGGATGATTGAGCCGTGCGGCAATCTGCGCCTGCGTCTTGCTGAAACCCTCCTGATAATTTTGATAGCCGCGCTGCTTCTCCACTTGCAGCAGCATGATGGTGAGCGCGATGGTGGCGATGCCGAGCAGCAAGAACACGCTGCGAAACAGAATGCGTCGCCGGAACGACGCGAGACCGGGCCAGGCGAATTTCATTTCTTGCTGCGTGGAATTTCCGCCGCGACGTCAACCCAGCGAAAGCCGCGCATCGGCACATTTTCAATCGCATCAAACGTGGGTTCTATGTCGCGAAACGCATCGCGAATGGTGCTGATGTGCTTCCTCACGTTGTCGCGATTGCGCCCGCTTTTGACTACGAGATAAAGCTCGTCGTAAGAGACGATCTGACCGCGTCGTTGATGCAGCGTAGCGAGAATGCGCTGCGCCGTGAGCGGCAGATTGATGCGCTGGCCGCGCCATGTCGGCGTCCCTTGCCACAGCGGGTCGAGCTGCAAATCGTCGACGGGTGCTGCCGCAGGTTCGGGCTGCGATTGTTGGCGTTTCGCTTCACGCAGAATTTCAAGAAACGTATCGACGAAATCCGATTCGGAGAACGTGGTTTTTTGCAGATAGTCCCATGCGTCAAGCGCCTTCATGATGCTGCGATAAATCGTCGCGGGCATCGCGGAGACGACGAGCACGGGCGTGCCGTGCTGCTTGTTAATCGCGTTGATGAGCGCGACGCCAGCGTGGCGCTCGCGGCCCAGCTCGATGTCAAGCACGATCACGTCGTAGCGCTCGCGAGCAATCGCCGCTTCGGCGTCATCGCGTGTGAACCATTGATCGATGCGCGCGCCGGGCGCGGCCGATTCAATCCATGCCCGCAACTGGTTACTGGTCGGCGCGTCATCTTCAATCACAGCAATCGCGGGCATTCGCGGGTTCCAATAAGGGGTTCAGTGGGAGTGAGTGGCAATTATCGCGGGCAG
>JAYWAQ010000708.1:0-8571 GCA_043782305.1 Burkholderiales bacterium | reverse complement strand
GCGCCGAGAGCTTGCCAGTGAGGCCTGTCACGCGCCACGCGACGATGACCGCGACCGGCAGGATGGCCAGCGAATAAAGGAGGTAAACACTGTAGCCTAGGGTGAGCGCAGTGGGAGCGGCGACGATTGCGGCTAACTGTTGCGCAGCAGGATTGCGCAGCGACGCTGGCCAACCAATAGCAGGCCCTAGAACGGCTAGCGGGGCAAACGCGAGCAGCGCCTCAACAATAAGAAAGAGCACGATTCCCAAGCGCAGTTTGAATGAACTTCCTGCGGCAAAGGTTTCGCGTGTCGCGGGATTGCCGGCAGTTTCTTGGGAGCGTGACCGGCCAAAGGCAATTGAGTTTGACATGACGATTTCCTTAGCGAAATGGAAAATGGATGACTCGATGAAGTTCAGGCAGTAATGGACGAATGGACGAGCTCTTGGCTATTGGGGCCAGTCATCAACTGTGGATGCAGGGCGACAATGCTCGCCCCTATGGCTTCGTCGAACGGTGTAGTTGCCGCGATGAGCGGAGCGTGTGTCGCATCTGTCACCAATTGATGCGGGCGCTGCCACAGATACGCCATTTCGGCGAGTTCGCGCCACATCGGTTTGACCAGTCCCACGGCGCGAAGCAGCGGCCACGGCAGACGCGCCACTTTCACTTTTGCGCCTACCGCCCGCTCAATCGAAGCAATCAATTCGTGTCCGGTCACAGTGTGTCCCGCGAAGTGGATGCGCTCAAAACGACCGAGCGTCGCCCGTGCCTCAGCCACGCGCACAAACGTCTGCGCGAGATCGGGCACGTAGGCCCACGGGTGCGCCAGATCGAGCGGACCGGGATAGGTCACTTTGCCGTTCGACAAATCTTTGATGATCGCCTGATCAAACCAGCTTCCCGTGTTGCAACCGAAGAAGTCTCCGGCACGAATCACAACACCTTGAAGACCAGATTTTGTCGCCGCTTCAATGGCCGCTTCCATCGCGATACGAATGCCGCCTTTGCGCGTTTCAGCGTGCTGCGGCAAATCGCTGCGCAGCGTTTCAGGCATGTCAGCACCGTAGTTATAAACATTACCGGGGAACATGAGTGTCGCGTCGAGTGCTTGCGCGAT
This sequence comes from Burkholderiales bacterium, assembly GCA_043782305.1. Lineage (GTDB taxonomy): Bacteria > Pseudomonadota > Gammaproteobacteria > Burkholderiales > Casimicrobiaceae > Casimicrobium. The sequence goes on along the minus strand of JAYWAQ010000708.1, from coordinate 7,470 downwards.
TTCGATAGCGGCGCGGTTCAAAGCTTCAGCTTCGGTGGCCCAACGTGTGTAGACCGGGTTCGTTGCATTGATCACCACGTCCACGTGGCGAGCGCCTGTTTTCGCGCCAGCAACGATGCCGTCGACATCGCGTGCATCAGTGGCGATGACGTTGGCGAGATCGCGTCCGGGCAACGGCCTTGCCTGTGCCAGAACGCGCCATCCCGCACCTCTGAATGCGTCGGCGAGCGCAGTGCCAAGTCTTCCTTTTGCGCCAAGAATCAGAACAGTAGATTTCGCTTGAGCTTCCATTTCAATCACTCCAGAAAAAAATGCGGCGAACCGCGATGGAGTGAATTGTTTTCGCTTGCCAGCAGTAAAGCAATTCCATAGCATTAGCTATCAGCTATGCGTTTATGAATATCAGAAACCAAAATGGCAAGCGCAAATTCCTCCCTCGATTTCGACTGGGCCTTGATGCGCTCATTTCTTGCCGTGCTTGACGCCGGCAGCCTGCTAGGTGCCGCGCGCCGCTTGCAGCAATCGCAGCCGACGCTGGGGCGGCATATTCAGGTGCTGGAGACGCAACTCGGCACGGCGCTGTTCGAACGCACAGGGCGCGGATTGACACCCACAGACGCTGCGCGCGAGATCGCCGACCATGCCCGCGCCATGCAGAGCGCAGCCGATGCATTGCAACGTGAACTTTCTCGCGGCAGTCTGGATTTGTCCGGCACGGTGCGACTGACCGCAAGCCAGACGGTGGCGACCTTTTTACTGCCACCACTCGTCGCAAAACTGCGGAAGGTTACGCCTGAAATTCAGATCGAACTCGTTGCCAGTGACCAAGTGAAAAATCTGCTCAGGCGTGAGGCGGACATCGCGCTGCGCATGGTTCGCCCCGAGCAGGACAGCCTGATCGCGCGCAAAGTCGCGTCAATCGGGATCGGCGCTTACGCCAGCAGCAAATATCTGAAAGCGCATGGCACGCCATCGAGCGCAAAGGATCTGCTCAATCACCAACTCATAGGCTACGATCAGGAAACGACCATCCTGAAAGGCTTTCGCGCGTTCGGCGAGACGATCAGCCGCGACAATTTCGCCTTTCGCACTGACGACAATATTGTGCAGTGGCAGGCCGTGCGCTCCGGGTTGGGTATCGGTTTTGTCGCGGACTATCTGGCGCGAAATGATCGCAACGTGAAACGCGTCTTGCCTGACTTACAGATTCCAGGTTTGCCAGTTTGGCTGACAACACATCGCGAAATTCACGGTAATCCGCGCATCCGCCGCGTCTACGATTTTTTGGCGTCCGAACTGGCTATGGATGCCGCATCATGGGGCAGCTAGCGGCTGAGGCGCGCTACACACAAGGGCTCCGTGTCAATAATACGACAAGTCGACTTTTCGCGTATCAGCGCAATTGCCCTTTTGCAATAGGCTTTGTAGCGAAAAGCCGTATCTCCTGCACGTGCGATTCATAAAAATAAATCTGCATGGCGACGGCATATGCGATAAACATCTGATAGAAATCCATTATTCGTTAGCTGCATGATCACAAGTCAAAGCTGCGGCGGATAACTACGTTGCTGACCGCGCAACACTTGGGGTGTATTAATGTGCTGCGCGGGTTGGGAATGGAGTTGCACTCAACAATAAACGCGCCACATGCGCTTCACGTCGAGCCATTCATGTCAACTACCTTTGAGACCGCTGCTTTGTGGAGCGCTACGCCGCTCGCGACTGACCAAAAGAAAATCGGAGCCGCTGGGCTTTCGGTTCGCCAAAGAAAACTCCTGACGCTGTTGTCGCAACCCATGTCGGTTGCGCAACTCGCGAGCAGCATCGCGTTGCCAGTCGACGAAGTTCACACCGCACTGGACAGATTCGCCAAACTCGGTTTGGTGCAGTCTGGCGAGTCAGCGTCCACGCCGTTTGATCCCATGCAATTGCGCGCCACACCAAGCGTCGGCTCGGCGGCGAGTACGTCACCGTCACGAATGCCGATGATGATTGCCATTGCAGTCGCCGCGCTTGCGCTGGTGGCTGCTGCGGCTTGGACGCTACGCGGCTCGTCAGGCTCGTCGTCGGCTTCAACGCCAAGCGCGAGTACCGCCACGGTCGCAGCGCCGAACGCGCCGACTCCCACAGGTTCGGCAGATTCCGCAGACACTGTGTTGCCACGAAGCGCGGCCGCTCCCACTTCAACGCCCGCAGCCCGCACGGCTTTGCCCGCTGCAACGGCAACAGTCGCGCCCGCTACACCGGCCAATTCAGCGGCCACAAAAGCCGCAGCCGCAGCTGCGTTGGCCCCCACTCCCGTCACCAACGCTTCCAATGCAGCGGCAACGGCTGCGCCTACTGCTGCTTCACCGGCGACCAATACTTTACCTTCGACTGCCGGAAATCAGGCAGCCGCGCCGGCCACGGCCAGCGCATTGACGCCAGCGCCTGTCACCGCGCCTACGGCAGCTGCGGTAGCACCGATTACAACGGCGCCCGCGCCCGCACCCGTAGCCGCCGCGCCCACCGCGGTCGCTGCCAATACGCCCGCACCGGCAGCGACACCCGCGCGTGCAACGCCAGCCGCTTCACGCGACATTAAGTTACTCACTCGTGTTGAGCCGCAGTTTCCGCGCGGTTTCGATAACAACAGTGGCACAGTTCGCGCCCGCTTGCAGGTTGATGCGCGCGGCGCGGTCACCGGCGTCGACATTGTCGAGGCGAACCCGCCGCGCGTGTTTGATCGCAGCGTGCGTTCAGCGCTGCAGCAGTGGCGCTACGAGCCTACCGGCGAAGCGTTTTCGACGATGGCGGAGATTAGTTTCAGCCGCTGAACGACGAACCGCTTACGGGCGAATATCCTTCACCAATGACGCCAACGTCTCAGGGTTAATCTCGCAATGCTGCGGGTAGTTCCTGTGATCGCAACCAAGCTTCACGCCCGCACCCGCGAGCAACGCGGCGCGCATCGGAGCAGTGAATTCAAAGCGCAGGAAGTGCACGGCTGAGGTCTTCTCGTCGGTCTCGCGATCCAGGTCTTCATCGGCGATGGCGTACACGCGCGCCTGACCTTCCACCTCAACAAACATGCGGTCTTCGCAATCGATCAGTCGCGCCAGTTCGCGCTTCCGCTCGTTGACGTCGCCATACTCGATCAGCATCGTCGCCTTCCAGTTGGTGCCGTCTGGAATGAGCGGGTTGTAGGCGTCCAGCTCGTCCTGAATGCCCTGCTCTTCAAACACTTTTTCGACGCGCAACATTTCCTGAATTTGATAGCGAACGGTTTCTTCGTCTTCAAACTGGATCATGAAATGTTCGCCGAGCAGCACCTTGCGCAATTTGCGATGCCCGATGAGCTGCGGCTTGTTCGCCTTCAAAAATTTGCTGTACGCTTCAAGCGTCATGAGATCGGAGTGTTTCAGGTGCGTCATGGTGAATACTTCCTAGTGGGTTACAGCCCGTAGGCCCTGGCGATCAGGCTGATCGGGTGCGAAAGCTCAGGCGTTTTGTCCGGTGCAAGGCCTGCCTCGCGGATGCCCTGCTCGATGTGATGACCAGCGAGCTGGCAGTCGGATGAGATGTAGTCGGGCGTGTTCAACATCATTGCCTTGAACACCGGTTTACCGATCTTCATGGCCATTTTGTGATGCTCTTTCTTCACGCCGTAGGTGCCAGCGTGACCGGAGCAGCGCTCGACCGTGTTGACTGTCGTGCCGGGAACGAGTTTCAACATTTCTTCAGTCTTTTTACCCACGTTTTGTACGCGGCTGTGGCAGGGAATGTGATAGCTGACATGACCCAGCTCGGCTTTGAAATCGGTCTTGAGCAAGCCGTCTTTTTGCCGCGCGACCAGATATTCGAACGGATCCCACATGGCGGCCTGTACGACTTTCGCGTCGGGATGATCGGGCATCAAAAGCGGAATTTCCTGCTTGAACATCAGCGTGCAGGACGGGATTGCGGTGAGGATCGCGTAGCCCTCTTGTGCGTACTTCGCAAGCACGGGCAGGTTGAACGACGCGAGTTCTGCAACGCCGTCCAGATCGCCCAACTCAAGCTTCGGCATGCCGCAACATTTTTCCTTGTTGACGATCTCGAACGTGATGTCGTTGTGCGTGAGCACCGAGAGCAAGTCCATGCCGATGCCGGGCTCGTTGTAGTTCACGTAGCAGGTTGAAAAGATCACCACTTTTCCGGGCGTGCGCTCACCGTTTTTTACCGGCGCACTGGTATGCGCCGCGCCCTTCGCCTGTGAGCGGAATTTTTTCGTCGCGAGCGTTGGAATCCATGCGTCTTTATCAACGCCGAGTTGACTCTCCATCACGCCGCGTGCGAACTTCGTTTTGTTGATGGCATTGGCGGTTTGCACGACGATGGGAATGCCTGCGAATTTGCCTTGAGTGTCGGTGGATGCGAGAAATTTTTCTGCGGCACCGATTTCGCCCTTTTTGTACTTCACCGCCTTCGCGCGCAGCATCAAATGCGGGAAGTCCACGTTCCACGCGTGCGGCGGCGTGTAGGGGCATTTCGTCATGTAGCAAACGTCGCACAGATAGCACTGGTCGACGACTTTCATGAAATCTTTTTTGTCAACGCCGTCGACCTCAAGCGTGCTTGATTCGTCGATCAGATCAAACAGCGTCGGGAAGCTGTTGCACAGACTCACACAGCGGCGGCAACCGTGGCAAATGTCATAGACGCGCTCAAGCTCATGATTGAGCTTTTCTTCATCCCAGAAGTCGGGATTTTTCCAGTCGATGACGTGACGCGTCGGGGCCTGAAGATTGCCTTCTACTGCCATGGTTGCACTCCAAATTATTCTCGGCTTGGGTCAGGGCGCAACGCTGATGCTGCTCCCCTCACCCTAGTCCTCTCCCGCGAGGGGAGAGGGGATCAAACGCATCTCCCAAAATTTGGGAGAGAAGACGCTGATCAGTCAGCCAGCGCCTCAAGCGCTTTGGCATAACGATTCGCGTGTGAGCGCTCGGCCTTGGCCAGCGTTTCGAACCAGTCAGCGATTTCGTCAAAGCCTTCTTCGCGCGCCGATTTGGCCATGCCTGGGTCCATGTCGGTGTACTCGTGCGTTTCGCCGGCAACGGCTGATTTCAGGTTGTCGCGGCTGGAGCCGATCGGCAGATCAGTCGCTGGATCACCAACGATAGCGAGGTAGTCGAGGTGACCATGCGCATGGCCGGTTTCGCCTTCAGCGGTGGAGCGGAACAGCGCTGCCACGTCATTCTGGCCTTCAATGTCCGCCTTGTTCGCGAAGTAGAGGTAGCGGCGATTGGCCTGGCTCTCGCCGGCGAACGCGTCTTTCAAATTCTGGTGGGTCTTTGTACCTTTGAGGTTCATCGTTGCACTCCTGTTTATCAAACGTGGATACGTGGCGCAACATCGCGCAACGCATGGCCGCAGTATGTCCCTGTCGGCAATCGGCAGCGGCGAACAATATCGCTCAGCTTGATCGGAAATTCCGCATAAAGCCGTCCGGCCCAACCGACAAACCGGATCATTTGTACGATTTCTCAGCATTCAGCTTTTTTACGGAACATCGCCCAAACGAGGGCTAGCAGCTAAATACTCGCACAGTCGACTTGAGAATTTTTTAGCCTTCAGCCCATAAGTAGTAATCTTTTCAACGAAAAGCTGGAGCAACAGCTCTCCAGATTTCACGCGGGTTTTCGCGTCGTTCAGCGTAAAATTTAAGCAATGACTAACGAAACACCTGAAAATACCTCCGTGGACGCTGATCCGTTCACCGCCCCCGAAGCCACGACCACCGCGCCTTTGGCGACTGCTGTGCCCCATACGGCTGACTCACCAGCCTCAGCTGTTGCGGCATTTGCCGCGGCCGTCCCCGCCGAGATCACTTTCGCCGACCTAAACCTCGCCGAGCCCATCCTCCGCGCCGTCACCGACTCCGGCTACACCAAACCCACGCCGATTCAGGCGCAGGCGATCCCCATCGTGCTGTCCGGGCTTGACGTCATGGGCGGCGCACAAACCGGCACCGGCAAAACCGCCGCGTTCACGCTGCCGATCCTGAATCGAATCCTTAAACACGCGAACAGCTCGCCTTCACCCGCGCGCCATCCGATTCGCGCGCTGATGCTGGCGCCCACGCGCGAACTCGCGATCCAGATCGAAGAAGCGGTTGAAACGTACGCCAAACACACCGGCATTCGCTCCACCGTCGTGTTCGGCGGCGTCGACATCAAGGAACAAAAAGCCGCTGTGCGTGCTGGCGTCGAAATCCTCGTCGCCACGCCGGGCCGCCTGCTCGATCACCTTGAGCAAAAAAATCTCTCGCTCAATCAGGTTGAAGTGCTGGTGCTCGACGAAGCTGATCGCATGCTCGACATGGGCTTCATCCCGGATATCGTGCGCATCATTGGCTTGCTGCCCGAGAAGCGTCAAAGCCTCCTGTTCTCCGCCACGTTCTCCGACGAGATCAAGAAGCTCGCCGATCGCATGTTGAAAGCGCCAGTTCTGATTGAAGTGGCACGCCGCAACGAATCCGCAGCCAACGTGGCGCAGCAGATTTATCGCGTGCACGGTGACGACAAACGCCGCCTGCTCGGCCATCTGGTCACGTCGCAGGACTTAAAGCAGGTCCTGGTTTTTTCGCGCTCAAAACTGAACACGGCGCGTCTCGCGCGTGAGCTCGCGCGCGACGGCTTCACGACCGACGCCATTCACGGCGATAAAACGCAGGACGAGCGCATTAAGGCGCTGGAGGCGTTCAAGAACGGCTCCGTGCGTATTCTGGTTGCCACCGACGTCGCCGCCCGCGGCCTCGACATTGATCAATTGCCGACGGTGGTGAACTACGAACTTCCGTTCGTTGCCGAGGACTACGTGCATCGCATCGGTCGCACCGGTCGCGCTGGCGCATCGGGCACCGCTATTTCATTCGTGGCCCCCGATGACGGCAAACTGCTCGCTGAAATTGAGAAACTCATCAAGCGCAAGCTCGATGAAATGCCGATGCCGGATTTGTCGCGCTATGGTGAGCGCTTCGGGCCACGGCGTGCGCCTGAAGAGACGCGTGAGCGTAGCAGCCATGTACGCCCCCCGATGACTGAGCCCAGACGTACTCCCGGGTCGCCTTCGTCCCCACCACAGTATTCTGGTGGCCGTGATAAAGCGCATTTTGACTTGAACCCCGATCAGCCTGTTGCCGCCAACGCGCGCGGTGCTCGCGGCGCGCGTCACGCGTCCAATGGTCGTCGCGCCATGCACGAAGTGTGTGCGTTGCTTCGCGCACCGGTCAGGCCAGCGCCGGCAGCGCGTGCGCGTGCCTCCGAGATGATTGAAACGACGAGCGATCTTTCGAACATTGCAACGGCGAACGTGCCCGCGGAAGCGATCACCGAAGCAACCCCCGCCGCGTAATGTCGGCGTTGTCGTCATCTGCACAAAAGGTGCAGGACGCGCTCGTTACGCTTGGCAGCCATGCCATCGTCGTCGAACATGAAAACCCCGGTC
>JAYWAQ010000707.1:0-3098 GCA_043782305.1 Burkholderiales bacterium | reverse complement strand
CGGCGGGCCCGCTTCTGCGGCCCAATAGTCAAGAATCGGTTGTACCCAACGCCAGGCCGCGTCGGCCTCATCACGGCGCATGAAGAGCGTTGGGTTACCGCGCAAAACATCTAGCAGCAATCGCTCGTAGGCATCCTGCCGACGTCCAGGGAAAAATTCCTTGAAATCAAGGTCAAGATGCACCTCGCGCAGATGCATGCCATCACCGGAGGCTTTAGCCATCGTGTACAGGCGCACACTCTCTTCCGGTTGCAGCTTGATCACGAGCCGATTCGGTACCAGCGGGCTCTGAAAAATCGAGTGCGGCGGCGACTTGAAATTGATGACGATTTCGGCGCGGCGCTCGGCCATGCGCTTACCGGTACGCAGATAAAACGGCACGCCCGCCCAGCGCCAGTTCGAGAGCTCAGCTCGCAGCGCAACATAGGTCTCGGTGCACGAAGTGGCACTGACGCCCTGCTCCGAAACGTAGGCCAACGCAGGCACGCCAGCCATCGATCCGGCGCGATACTGACCGCGAACAATGTTCTCTCGAATCGTGTCTTGCGTCCACGGTTTGAGCGATCGCAGCACCTGCAATTTTTCATCGCGAACGGCGTCGGGATCGAGGCTGGAAGGCGGCTCCATCGCGGTCATGCAGAGCAGATTCAGCAAATGGTTTTGCACCATGTCACGGAACGCACCGGTCCCGTCATAGAACTCGCCGCGCGTTTCCACACCCACCGTTTCGGCGATGGTGATTTGTACGTCACTCACCCACGTGCGGTTCCACAGTGGCTCCAGAAACGTGTTGCCAAAGCGCAGTGCGAGCAGGTTTTGCACCGTCTCTTTACCGAGGTAATGATCGATGCGATAGACCTGTGATTCGGTGAACGCGTCGAGCACCAGCGAGTTCAATTGCCGCGATGAAGCGAGATCACGACCGAGCGGCTTTTCGAGCACGATGCGCGTTTCCGCCGTGTTCAAACCGGCCTGTTTTAACCCGCCGATAATCGGTGCAAACAGCGTCGGTCCGACCGAGAGATAGAACACGGTCTGACTCTCGCGCTCATCGAGCGATTTTTTAAGATCGCGATACTGATTAACATCGTTCACGTCGAGCGCAAAGTAGGTGAGCCGCGTCAGAAAACGCTCCAGGCACTCAGCATGCGCGCCCTGCACCATCTCGGGCACGAAGCGCATCAGCGCCTCGGACACTTTGGCGCGAAACGCGGCCTCATCAAGCGTCTGTCGCGCGGCGGCAATGATGCGGCCCTGCGGATGCAGGCGATCATCACAATCGGCGAGAAATAACGCGGGGTAGAGTTTGCGCAGCGCCAGATCGCCGGTACCACCGAAAATTACGAGGTCAAAATTGCTTTCCATTCCTCAACAATAGCAGATTTTCAAGGCACATGTAGTAAAACAACAAACGGTAGTTACACGACTACATCGCGACAATACGAACCACAGCGCCTTTGTTGCGCTTTTACGGAAATCCGCATGAATACGCTCGATCAGCTCAAACAATTCACCACTGTGGTCGCCGACACCGGCGATTTCAATTCAATGCGTGCGTATGCGCCGCGTGACGCCACGACTAATCCTTCGCTGATTTTGAAGGCTGTGCAGCAGGACGCGTACAAGCCACTGTTCAGCGAAACGGTGGCAGATCATCGCGCTCTGGCCGTTGGCGAAATTGTTGATCGCGTGTTGGTTCGATTTGGTCTCGAAATTCTGAAAATCGTGCCAGGCCGCGTGTCTACCGAGGTCGATTCGCGCCTCTCGTTTGACACTCAGGCGACGATTGCCAAGGCGCATGAACTGGTTGCGCTCTACGCTGCGGCGGGCATCGGCAAGGAACGCGTGCTGATCAAAATCGCCTCGACGTGGGAAGGCATTCAAGCCGCGACTGTGCTGGAAAAAGAAGGTATTCACTGCAACCTGACGCTCCTGTTCAGCCCGATCCAGGCCGCAGCCTGCGCCGAGGGAAATATCACGCTGATTTCGCCGTTCGTGGGCCGCATCATGGACTGGTACAAAAAGCGCGATGGAAAGGATTTCACGGCCGAGGAAGACCCGGGAGTGCAGTCGGTGCGCTTCATTTACACCTACTTCAAACACTACGGTTACAAGACGGAAGTGATGGGCGCGAGCTTCCGCAATATCGGCGAAATCCTCGCGTTGGCGGGCTGCGATTTGCTCACCATTTCGCCGGATTTATTGAACCAGTTGCAGGGCATGAACGATCCCGTCGAGCGCAAACTGTTGCCACCGGACAAAGCCGCCGTCGCGCCGTTCAAGCTCAATACGGCGGAGCCTGCATTCCGCTACGCGCTCAACAATGACGCGATGGCGACAGAGAAACTTGCGGAGGGCATTCGTGCGTTCGCGGTGGACGCGGGGAAACTGGAAGCGCTGATTTCTGCCGCGTAGGCATGAGTCAGCACGCTCGGCGACCGTTGAGCGCGAGCGTTATGCGCCTAATCATTGCTCGATCAGCTTTTCGTTGTAATGACCGCCTCATTTGGGCTAGATGTCAATAATCGAAAATATCGACTTCAAGCACTTTATGACGTTAGCCCAAGAATCGCAGGGCTTTCACAGAAAAGCTGATGCCTACGATTGACCTTTTTTGCCGCGTCGTCGACAACTACGGCGACATAGGCGTTTGCTGGCGACTGGCGCGACAGCTGGTCGCGGAACATGGCTGCAAAGTTCAGCTTATCGTGGACGATCTGGCCGCCTTTCGATTCATCGCCCCGGAAATTTACCCCGCGTTATCGCAGCAAAAATTGCTTGGCGTTGACGTCATTGCGTGGCGCATTTCCGATTCGATACAGCCTGCCGAAACCGTCATCGAAGCCTTCGCCTGCGATCCGCCCGAGGAGTACGTGTTGGCAATGGCAGCGCTCGCCGAAAAACCCGTCTGGATCAATCTCGAATACTTGAGCGCTGAGGCGTGGGTGGACGGCGTTCACGGCCTGCCATCGCCGCATCCACGATTGCCATTGACCAAATATTTCTTTTGCCCCGGGTTTACCGAAAAGAGCGGCGGCTTGATCCGGGAGGGCGAGCTAACCTCCTCGCCCTTGAGGGGAGAGGGATGGGGAGAGGGT
>JAYWAQ010000706.1:0-3099 GCA_043782305.1 Burkholderiales bacterium | reverse complement strand
GCGTTGGTCACCAGCGTCGTGCCGCCCGCGTTTTTCACCGGGATCGCGCCGGGTACACCGTCGTGCGTATGACCGCCGAGAATGGCATCGATGCCGCGCACGCGCGACGCAAGCTTCAGGTCCACATCCATGCCGTTGTGCGACAGCAGCACAACGACCTTCGCGCCCTTCGCGCGCACTTCGTCGACCGTCTTCTGCATATCGTCTTCACGAATGCCGAAGCTCCAGTCCGGCGTCATGTAGCGCGGGTTGGCAATCGGCGTGTAAGGAAACGCCTGCCCGATGATCGCGACCGGAACGCCGTTCATTTCGCGCATCGTGTACGGCTTGAACACGAGGTCTTCAAAATCTGTGGTCTTCACGTTCTGCGCAACAAAATCGACCTTGCCCTTGAAGTCCTTGTCGACGATTTCCTGCACGCGTTTCGCGCCGAGTGTGAACTCCCAGTGCGCCGTCATCACGTCGACGCCGAGCGCCAGACACGCATCGACCATATCCTGCCCGTTCGACCATAGGGCGGTGGCCGAACCCTGCCACGTGTCGCCCCCGTCAAGCAGCAGCGCACCGGGCCGCGAAGCCTTCAACTGCTTGATCAGGGTCGCCATGTGCGCAAAGCCACCGACCTTGCCGTACGCCTTCGCTGCGGCCTCGAAATCGAGGAACGAAAACGCATAGGTGTTGCGAGTGCCGCGCGGAATGTTGAAGGCCTTCAGCAGGTGCTCGCCGACGAGATGCGGCGCCTGATTCAACGCGCCGTTGAAGCCGAGGTTCACGCTGGGTTCGCGGAAATAGGTCGGCGTGAGCTGCGCGTGGCAATCCGTGAAATGCAGTAGGTGCACGTTACCGAAGCGCGGCAGATCGTAGAAGTTGGTTGGCCCGGTCGCGGCGAGCAACGCTTTGGAATCCAGCGCAGCGCCTGCGGCTGCAGCGATGGCAAGGAGATTTAGGAATTCACGTCGTTGCATGGTTACTTTCTGTCCGCACTTCCGTCATGGGAGCGGTGGTTCTAGCCCCCTCTCCCCTCGCGGGAGAGGGTTAGGGTTAGGGGGGTTCGTTGAATGATCAGGATGGCTCGCCAACTACAGTTTTCGTCCGTAGCGAGCCGGGTGGGCACCCCGCAACCACAAAAACACGGCTGAGAGCAGCCGGGCTACCTCGCTATCGCTTCGGAATAATCATCATCGGCGGTTGTGCCGGCGTCAGCGTCGTCGTATTCGCGCCTGACAGGATGAACTCTCGAACAAAGGTCTCCGGTTCGTGCGTATCGTCGACAAGGCGATATGTGATGCCAGCATTAACCTTTTTTCCACGGATGCGATAACTACGATTCGCAAGCAACTCCAGTCGAACGGCACCTATCTCTTGGTACAGAGAAATGGTCCCCTCCAATCGAAAGTCATGAGTACCCGGCTGCAGGCACCAACGTTTCTGCCAGCCATTCCACTTAATACCATCTACGCCGATGATCGTAACGTGCGTTGCCCCTTCAGTCCAAAGAGTCATGCCATCAGGCATGCCGCCCCGAATACACGCTGCGTCTTTTCCGGCGTAGTCGACTTGGCCGCTAACCGACGCGCACGCGCTGAGCAATAGAACAACAAAGAACAAAACGAGCCGCAAGTTCATGTCTAGCCTTTCATTGAAATCGGTACACGCGCCGTCACACAGTATTCGAACGACTGAACCCGGATGCTCGCAGACGGGCTACATACAGCTTTTTTACGAAATGCCCGTTGAATATGGGCATAAAGACCAAAAAGTCTAAAAATCGATGATCGCTGTTTTAAAGGTCTAAGCCCTTTTGAAATAGGGTTTTTACCGAAAAGCTGATAACCCACCAACCGCCCCTTCAGCCCGCGCCGAGGAGCGGAGTAACGGGCGGTCGTAGATGCGTCGTCGGCGCACACTGTGCGCAGCGTCAGCGAAGCTAACGTGCGCCGTTGACGCGTCCCGCCCGTTGCGAGCACCGGAGGGAGAAGCGGGGTGCAGGGGCTAGCCTTTTTGCCTACTTTTTGGGCAATGCCAAAAAGTAGGTCGCCGTCAGGCGAAATGGAGCCGTGGCCAACGAACCACATCATTCCACGCGCCCCCTCACCCTAGCCCTCTCCCGCGAGGGGAGAGGGGACAAAACAGCGTCATGGTTCGACAAGCTCACCACGAACGGTGGTTACTGATTCACCGGCGATTCGGGATCCAGCAGCAGCGCCATCACATCCCTGATCTGCGCCTCCGTCAATATTCCTGCATCGCCAAACCTCGGCATATTCGCGCAGGCATTGAACGAATGACTGTTCCAGATTCGGGCCCAGGTGTACTTCACGATGGGCTCCGTCTGGCCGCGCAGCTTGCCGTAGCCGGTGAGAGATGGGCCAATATTCCCGTACGCGATTTCGGCTTTGTTGATCTGGTGACAGGCGTAGCAGTTGCCGCCAGCGACGTCGCCGAGCTTGTCGGTGAATTGCAGGCCACGTCCGTTTTGCGCTATGGCTTCGCCTTTTTTCCAGTCGCCGAGATACTTGCCGTCAGCAGGATATTTGACTGAGGCAAGCGCCGCTGCCTGCAAGGCTTCGCGCAATTTTTCGTCGAGTGGTTTTCCGCTGCGTGAGGCTTCAGTGCAGGCCATTTGCAGCGGCGTTTGATCAAGCCGATCCAGTTTGGCCGAGGGCGAATCCTTGAATGACGCTTTCAACAACGCAACGATTTCGGCATCTGTCGGGGCCTTTGCGCCGGGAGGAAATCTGCGGGCGAGCGATTCCACTTCGCGCGAAGTGTCGGCCGCCGTGGGGCCAGGCTGCATGGTGGCACAGCTGCCTGTGAACAACGAATACGCGATGGCGGCGAGAGGTAAAAATTTGATCGTCATCGTCGTTCCTTATCGCTTGATCGCTGGTGCGTCCATGATGCCGTCTTTGCCCTTGACGCCCATGTAGGTGATCAGATCAATCGACGCGGGCGACAGGAACTCAAGCTCGGGCAAGCGTTGCTGGCGGAAGCAGTCGAGCAGACGCCATTGCATCGTGCGCATCGCGCCCTGGCTCACGCGATACGCGGGCCAGGTGGTGAACGCGCGCTGCGCGTTATCGGCCTTCTGAAAATTCG
>JAYWAQ010000705.1:0-3100 GCA_043782305.1 Burkholderiales bacterium | reverse complement strand
CGAGCGGGTGATCGAGCGCGGCGAGTAGGCGTGTGCCATGACGTAAGTGTTGGCGGCGGTCGCTTCTTCGCACGCGGCGGTGATTTCCTCTAACGAGTATTGCGTTCCGTCGATGGGGTCGGTCGGGCTCGCCACGCCGCCGCCCGCCATGATCTTGATCTGGTTGGCACCGTGCCGCAACTGCTCGCGGACCGCGCGGCGCACCTCGGGCACGCCATCCGCGAGCGCTGGAAACAGCCCCAGCCCGGCACAGGTGCAGATGAATTCCTGCACGCCGCGCGGCCGGATGTCGGCATGTCCGCCCGTCTGCGACAACGGACGACCCGCGATGAACAGCCGCGGCCCGCGCAGATAACCGCGCTCAACGGCAAATTGCACGCCGTAATCCGCCCCCGCCGCGTCGCGCACGGTAGTGAAACCGCGCAGAAGCATGCCTTCCATCACGTGCTTTGCTTGCGCGGTGATGAGCGATGGCGGCTGCATGGAGAGCTGCCAGACGTCATGATGCACTGCCATCACATGCACATGGCAATCGATCAGGCCCGGCAAAACAATGCGCCCTTTGAGATCAATGCTGTCGGTGAGATCGGTTGAAATTTCGCCAATCGTGACCGAAACAATGCGTCCATCGACGATGACGATGGTGCCCGAAGGCTGGACGACGCCAGTCACGCTGTCGAACACGCGCGCGTTGCGCAAAACTTGTCGTGTCATGTCTGCCACCCCGTCGCTTTCAGAAAAAGTGTCGCTGCGCCGCAATAAAACCTTGCTGGCAGCATACTGCTTGGCAAAATGCCTTACGTCAAACGCAGCAAAAAGATAAAAAGACGTAAACGCTTAAGAAACCATGCCAAAAGTCACTCAAGATTTGTTCGAGCGCGCAGCCAGCGGCGACACCGATGCCATGAGCGCGCTCTATGCGGAACTGTATCCCGAAATCAAGCGGGTGGCGCGGTCGCGTCTCGCTCAGGTCGGCGGCGTGACTGGGCTCAACGCCACGGCGCTGGTACACGAGGGCTTCATGCGCATGGCCGAGCGCGAGGGATTGCAGGGCAACACGCGGGTGCAGTTTTTTGCCTATGTGGGCAAAGTGTTGCGCTCGATAGTGATCGATTTTGTGCGGGCACGCGATGCCGAAAAGCGTGGCGGCGGCGCGACGTTGCTGACCATGTCACACGCAGAATCTTCCTCCGATGCGCTGATGTCAGCGGTCGATGTCATCGCGCTGGATCGTGCGCTGGAGCGGCTTAAAGCGGTGGATGAGGGCATGTATCACACCGCCGAGTTACATTTTTTTTGCGGCATGACGATTGTCGAAACGGCCGAAGCGCGCGAGATTTCGACGCGAACCGTAAACCGCGAAATTACCAAAGCCCGCGCTTTGCTGGCCGAATGGCTTGACGTTTCGCCCGCTTGAATCAGATTGCGCTGATATCGCCGCCTGACGCACAATTTCGACCAATCTCGTCTGTCACAAGGCGATGACCCCCGCCGATCCGCCCATTTTCCCGCCCGCTCCGACGCCTGACGATTCGGCCTTCGATGCGACCTTCTGGAAAGCGGTCAACGCTGCGTTCGATGAGGCGCTCGAGTGCGACGAGATCGCCCGACCGGCGTTCGTCCGATCGCTGCACGAGCGCGATGCCCGTGTGGCGCAAGAGGTGCGAAAACTGCTCGGTCGTGCGCACGCACAAACGCTCGCCACCAGCTTTGTTCGCCACACGCCGACCAGCGCGGGTGCCAGCGCTGCGGCAGGCCTCACAACGCAACTCGCACCGGTGCTGGGTGACACGGGGGAGCGTGGCTTCGACCACCTGCTTCAGCGCGCGTTAAGGGCCGAGCGCTCTCGCACCAAAGATCGTCGTCATTCGGGCGAGCTCTGCGGTGCATGGCGCTTGCAGGAAGTCATTGGCGTCGGCGGGATGGGTGAGGTCTGGCTCGCCACGCGCGCCGATGGGCTGTATCAGGCCAAAGCCGCAGTCAAATTCCTGCGCGCCGATGGCGACACTGAGCGCTTCGAGGCGCGCTTCGCGCAGGAGCGCGCGCTCCTCGCGCGGCTCAATCATCCTGGCATCGCTCGGCTCATTGACGCCGGACGGTTGTTTGGGCAGCCATTTCTGGTGCTGGAATACGTTGACGGTCAGCCGCTCTTGAACTACGCAGCGGAACACGCGCCTACCGTGGAGGCGCGCATCGCATTGATCCGGGAAATTGGCGAAGCGGTGTCGTATGCGCATTCGCAATTGGTGGTGCATCGTGATCTAAAACCATCAAACGTTTTGGTCACGCCGGGCGGTCACGTCAAGCTGCTTGACTTCGGCGTGGCGGGCCTGCTCGACGACAGCGAGAAAGACGAAGCCACCACCTCCGAGGCGACCAAAATGGGTGGTCGCGGCCTGACCGTGGAATACGCGGCGCCGGAGCAAATCAGCGGCGAAGCAACAGGCGTGGCCTGCGATATCTATTCACTCGGCAGCCTCGCCTATCACCTGCTCTCCGGTCGTCGCGCCCATCTGCCCGAAAAAACCGGTCGTGCCGCGCTCGAATACGCGGTGTTGCACGTCACGCCGGAGCGATTGTCATGGGCCGCGACCCATCACCATCACGCGACGGTCAAAGACAACATTCCCGCGCCCAGCGACGCGGAACGGCTGGAGGGCGACGTCGACGCCATTATCAGCCGCGCCATTCGAATTGACCCTGCTGATCGTTACCGTACGATGGAAGCGTTTGTCGCGGACTTGACGCGGTGGATGCAACATCGCCCGATCTCCGCCCGGCGCGAAGATCGCAGCTATCGCACGCGGCTGTGGTTGCGGCGTAACTGGTTGCCGGTGAGTCTCACCGCGTCGCTATTTGTGGCGCTGGTGACGGGGCTTGCGTTCTCGTTGTGGCAATACGACAGAGCGCGCGTCGAGGCGGCGCGTGCGGTCAAGACGGCCGACTACCTCGTGGAGCTGTTGCGCAGTGCCGACCCTGACGTACACGGCGGGCACTGGCCGACGGTGCTCGCGCTGATCGAACAGGCGCAGAAGGATCTTGCCAGCAAGTTTGCCGATGACCCGAGTGTTGAGCAGCAGGTCGGCGTGCATGTAGCCAC
>JAYWAQ010000704.1:0-3101 GCA_043782305.1 Burkholderiales bacterium | reverse complement strand
GGCAGGCCATCGCGCCGCACCTCATCAAACTCAGCTTCGATCCGATCAAGGACTTGACGCCGATTGCGCTGATCGTCACGGTGCCCAACGTGCTGGTGATCAATCAACAGGTTGGCGCAAAGGACGCGAAAGACTTGGTGGCGATGATGAACGCGAAGCCGAACACGTTCACCTACGCGTCCTCCGGTGTCGGCAGCACGCAGCATCTCGCGGGTGAGGGTTTCAAGCTAGCTACTGGCGTCAAGATGACACATGTGCCGTACAAAGGCAGCAGTCAGGCGCACCTCGATCTGATTTCAGGCAGCGTTCAGGTCATGTTCGACACCACGTCGTCCGCTATGGGGCAGATCAAGGCGGGCAAACTGAAACCACTCGCCGTGACGTCGCCTAAGCGCTCCGCAGAATTGCCCGACGTGCCTACGCTTGCCGAGGCCGGCATCCCCGGTTTCGAAATGACGACCTGGTACGGTCTTTTTGTGACGAGTGGAACACCGAAGGACGTCGTCGCCCGACTGGTTGATGAGACCAACAAAATCCTGCGCCTGCCTGACGTGCAAACACGTTTGCGCGGTCTCGGTGGCGAGCCTGCGGGCATGACGGTTGAGCAGTTCACTGCGTTGAACAAAGCCGAATATGACCGTTTTGGTAAGCTCATTCGAGACGCCAACGTAAAGCTTGACTGATGAAACCGAACATTGCTTTGGTGATTGGCGACCCCGCCGGTGTGGGCCCCGAATTGGTCGTGAAGCTCCTTGCTGACGGCACCGCAGCGCTGCAGGCGAACATCTTTGTGATCGGCAACCGAGAGTCATTGACAGAGGCGGAGCAGGTGACTGGAATCGCACTCAATCTGGCCTCCGCGGAGCAAGGCGATATCGGTAGTCGCGACTTCGACGCGCCCGTGTTGCTGGCCTGGCAAGGCATTGACGCACCGAGCTTTGCGCGCGGTCGCGCAGAGGTTGCTAACGGCAAATTCATGATCGACATGTTGACATTGGGTGCGCAGTTAACGCACGCAGGCAAGACCGATGCCCTGTGCTTCGCGCCGCTCAACAAGGGGGCTTTGCGTGCAGGTGGCATGCAGCAACAGGACGAGTTGCGCTGGTTTGAAGACCTGTTGGGTTGCCATACTTATACGGGCGAACTAAACGTGCTCGACACACTCTGGACCTCGCGCGTTACGTCTCACGTTGCACTGAAGGACGTGAGCGCGCTGCTGACGCCCGAAGGCGTTGCCGATGCTGCAAATCTCATCACTGAATCGTTGAAAGCTTCCGGGAAGGCGGCACCGCGAGTGGCGGTGTGCGGCCTCAACCCGCATAACGGTGACAACGGTAACTACGGCACCGAAGAGACCGACATCATCGCACCTGGAGTCGCGCTTGCGCAGTCGCGCGGCATCGCGGTAGATGGGCCTTTCCCCGCCGATACGATCTTCGTTCGCGCAAGGAATGGTCACTACGACGGCATCGTCACGATGTACCATGATCAGGGCCAGATCGCGATGAAACTGATGGGCTTCGAGCGCGGCGTTACCGTTCAGGGCGGGCTGCCGATCCCGGTCACGACGCCCGCGCACGGCACCGCTTATGACATAGCGGGGCAGGGCATCGCGAACGTCGGCGCGACTCAGAATGCGTTCAATCTGGCGTGCCGCATGGGCGCGCATCGTGCTGTGGCTGGAAATTAAAGCCACGAAATCTGATATTGCTGACACTTTAGGCTTGCTACACTGATTGAGGCTGTAGGCGCTGGGTTCGTACGGAAAACCGGAAGCGGGCGATTTGCCTATAGAGAAGTATGCGGCGGAACGCCGCATAAAGAGGCCCCTGCCAACAATCAGTACCAAACAGAGATCAAGTCCTTGGTGCCAGTTACGCCAGCATTGATGCGCGAAGTGAGCTTCAGCCGGGTGGCATGGATGATGATCGCCGTCTTTCTTGCTGCGATGCTGTCTCGCTTTCTCTCGCCAGGCCAATCGTTGTCGCTGGTATGGGCGCCGGCGGGGTTCTTTTTCGCGTTTGCGTGGAAGTATGGTCGCTGGACTTTGATCCCTTCCTGTCTGGCGCTCATTGCGTGGGGCGCGGTGGCGTATCCCGACGTGCCGTGGGTCGGTGTCGCCGCTGCGCTTGCCGAGACCGTCTGTACGCTCTCCGCTGTCACGGTACTTCGATACTTCCTGTCCCGGCAGGCAGCTGTGTCCGATCAGGCGAGCGCTCATGGCATGCCTAATTTGCATTGGTTGACGCGCTTCTATATCGCTGCGCTCGCCGTGGGTGCAACGCTCGCGGCTTGCGTCGGCGCCGCGGGCTTCGTTATGTCACGACTGCACCCTGCACTCAATGTACTGGAGCTCTGGGTGGCCTACTGGATCATTCAATCCCTCGGTTTGCTGTTTTTTGCGCCCCTCACGCTGGCCTGGTTGGGGGCCGGTTTGCTAGACGCGAATCCTGTTCCATTTCCATCTCTTTCGGAGCGCAGGGCCAGGCGGGGCGGCGGGCTTGATACCTTTTCGGTCGCCTTGGTGCTCGCGTTAACCGGAACGATTCTGATTCTGCGATCAACCGGACACGCCGAATTCGTGAGCCCCGCGCTGCTTGCCTACATTCCGGCGACTGCGTTCTGCGCAATGCGACGCGACGCTTTGTCGACTTATGCCACGCTCACGCTGTCAGGGCTTCTTCTGTGTACCGCCCTGTCGGTCGACTCTGGCGTGCTCGCCTCCGATGAGGTGCTGACCGCCACGTCCAGAGTTCCGCTCCGAGTTTTTGAAACGATCACAGTTGTTTTCGTCAGCACACTGTTTGCGCAAATTTTGCAGGCCGTCTCGCGTGATCGCGCAGACGCTATGCAGCGGCTGCGGGAGCAGTCGAGCCTCGATCTGCTCACCGGGCTGGGCAACGAGTTTGGTTTCGAGCAATGGATGAATGGCAGCGACCCCTCGCGGTCGTGGCTTGTCGTCGGTGTATCGATGCTGGTGCGGGGGCGCATTGGCGCGTTGGTCGGGCCGCTGCAGCTGATGACCATGCGACAGCTCATCGCGGATCGCATCCGGATGTTTGGTGGCGAACTAGCCGCGCGAGCTGACAACGGCCGCTATC
>JAYWAQ010000703.1:0-3103 GCA_043782305.1 Burkholderiales bacterium | reverse complement strand
CCAATGATGCGAGATCGGTTGGTCGACAGCGTTCTGGCAATTGCGTTCGGTCGGTATTTGAGCGTCTTCGCTGCCAACATGATTTTGGCCCGTGTTTTTTCAGATACCGCTGCACCCGGCGTGAATGCGCGGCTCACGGCCGATTGCGACACGCCGGCTTGTTTCGCAACGTCAATCGAGGTGACGGGTTTGCCGTCCTTCATCGCGCCGTCCAGCCGCCATCAATCATCAATGCCGACCCGGTCATCAGCGAGCTGGCGTCGCTCGCTAAAAACACCACCGGACCGGTGAGCTCATCGGCGCGACCCACTCGCCCCAACGCGATATTGCTGACCGCCCAACTGCGAAAATCGGGCTGTGCCAGCATGGGTGCAGTCAGCGGCGTTTCGATGAAGGTGGGACATAACGAATTCACCCGAATATTATGCGGCCCCAGCTCCCACGCCAGCGCTTTGGTCATGCCCTCAATGGCGTGTTTGCTCGCGCAATAGACGGTGCGGTTGACCGAGCCGATGTGCCCCATTTGCGACGACACATTGATGATGGAGCCCGGTTGCCGGTGCGCGATGAGCCCACGCGCCACGCGCCGTGCCATGCGAAATGCAGCCATCACGTTTAGGGCGAACACCGCGTCAATGTCAGCGTCCGGCGTGTCAACAAGTGCTGCAGGTCGGTTGGTGCCCGCGTTGTTGACCAGCACGTTGAAGGGGGCGTTGGCTGCGAAAAACGCAGCAACGTCTGCCGCGTTTGTGACGTCAAGTGTCGCTGCGGCCGCTGCACCGCCGCTGTCGACAATGCTGTCGCGAACCTGTGCGATTTCGTCTGCGGTGCGTGCGACTAAAGTTACATGCGCGCCTGCAGCGGCGAGCGCCGTAGCCATCGTGGCACCCAGCCCACGACCCGCGCCAGTGACCAGCGCGCGTTTGCCGTCGAGGCGAAAGAGGTGCGGCATCGTCATGGAGTCCTCCTGACCCTCATCGAACAAAGCCGCGACCATATCGGTTCGCCTGTAGGAGCGGCTTTTCCGGGACCCAAGCTGTGCTCAACTCCTCAAGTCGCGGCAGAGCCGCTCCTACAAACCATACTGTCGCTTTCTGGCGGCTACGTTTCATGGTCGAAAATGAGAAGTCGGCCTACCGTGCGGCCACTGGCGTGTACCACGCCACGTCGCGGTTGCCGTAGCGGCGTACACGCAAGTTCGCCTGCTCGCCGTGGCCGGCAAAATTCTCCATATGGCAAAGCCGCGAACACACCTCGCCAATGGCCGCTGATGCTTCGTCCGTGGTGACGCGTTGATAGGTGCAGGTTTTAAGGAATTTGCCAACCCACAAGCCACCGGTGTAGCGGGCGTTTTTGTTGGTGGGCAGGGTGTGGTTCGTCCCAATCACTTTGTCGCCAAAGCTCACGTTGGTGCGCGGCCCGAGGAAGAGGGCACCGTAGTTGGTCATGCGATCCAAAAACACATTCGGGTCACGGGTCATCACTTGCACGTGTTCGCTGGCGATCTCATCAGCCATTTGCACCATCTCATCAATGCTGTCGCAAACTATCACCTGCCCATACTCAGCCCAAGCTACAGCCGCAATGCCTGCGGTCGGCAGAATGGTGAGCTGACGATCCACCTCGGCCATGGTGGCTTTGGCGAGCGCGTCGGAGTTGGTCAACAAAATAGCTGGTGAGGTCGGCCCGTGTTCGGCTTGACCGAGCAGGTCCACGGCGCACATTTCCGCATCGACCGAATCGTCGGCGATGATCAGTGTTTCGGTCGGGCCCGCAAACAGGTCGATGCCCACGCGTCCATAGAGCTGGCGCTTTGCCTCCGCGACAAACATATTGCCGGGGCCGACCAGCATGTCGACCGGCTTGATTGACGCGGTGCCAATTGCCATCGCGGCGACTGCCTGCACACCACCGAGTACCAGAATTTCGTCAGCGCCTGCGAAGTGCATGGCGGACACAATCGCGGGATGCGGCGCACCTTGATACGGAGGTGCGGTGGCCACGATGCGCTTGACGCCTGCGACTTTTGCGGTGAGTACGCTCATGTGCGCTGACGCAATCAGCGGATATTTGCCACCGGGTACGTAGCAGCCCACTGCGTTCATCGGGATGTGTTTGTGGCCAAGAATCACGCCGGGCAGCGTTTCAACTTCGATGTCTTGCATGCTGTCGCGCTGAAGCTGCGCGAAGTTGCACACCTGCACCTGCGCAAATTTGATGTCTTCCAGCTCGCGCGGGCTCAATTGCTTGACCGCAGCCTCAATCGCGGCCTGCGACAGACGAAAATCCGCCGGATCCCAGTTGTCGAATTTTTTGGAATATTCGCGAACGGCCTCATCGCCGCGCGTTTCGATGTTTTTAAGGATGCCCTCAACCGTCGCGCGGATCTTGCTATCGTCATCGGCTTGCGTTTGCGCATCCTTGCCGTGTTTTAAGTACCGAATCATGCAAATTCCCCGCTTACGATTTTGTGACAATCATTTAGCAATGTAGCATACGTATGCAGTATTTCGAATTTCGTTCGCACCTAGGAAGAACCACGTGACGCAAGCTCCCGAATCTGACACGCCTATGCAACCCATGCAGCACGCCGAGCGGACGGAAAAAATTCAAGCCGCGAAAGCGCTGGTGTGGCGCTGGCTGCAAGCTGCGCGTGGGTCGGATTCTGCCGCTGACGCAGCGGAGGAGTGCGTGGCCGCGGACGCCATTTGGCATTGCTGCCATCCGGTCAACGAGCTGCATGGTCGCGACGCCATCGAGCGGGGCTGGGCAGCTCCGCTGTGCGCTGCGTTTCCCGATATTGAGCGCCGCGCGGACATCTTGATGGCCGGTGTTTTTGATGGTCGCTTTTGCGGTGGCGCAGGGGTTTGGGTGGCCAGCACCGGGCATTACTGCGGCACGTTTGAAGCCACGCTGTTTGGCATAGCGCCGAGCGGTAACTTAGCGTTTTTGCGCTTCGGCGAGTTTTATCGGGTTGAAGGTGACAAGATTGTTGAGGCGCGCATCATCGTCGATCTGATTGACCTGCTGCGACAAACCGGCATTCGCGTGTTGCCCGTGCCCACCGGGATTGAGATGCTGGTGCCCGGCCCGCAGGATCACG
>JAYWAQ010000702.1:0-8588 GCA_043782305.1 Burkholderiales bacterium | reverse complement strand
TCACAACATGACCCTCGCCAAACGCTGGCGGATGGCCGATGTTGCTGGGCGCAAACGACCGTTCGCACGACAATGCCAGACAAATCCGGCGCGGCATCTTTTTTGGTTGCTGTAGAGATACGAAGACAAAGTATTTGGTATTGGGGGCACTATGTTTAGTAGGTTGTTATCGGCGGTCGCTGTTGTGGCCGCGACAATTTCGATGGGAATGGCGGGGCAAGTTTCGGCGCAGGCCAATGAGCCGATCAAGCCGATTCCGCTCGAAATGAAGCTCGATGAGCGCAAAGTCAGCCTGGGCGAAAAGCTATTTTTTGACAAGCGGGTGTCGGAAGACGGCACCGTTGCCTGCTTCGCGTGTCACGGCTACAACACAGGTGGGGCCGACCGCACGCCGCTGTCAAAAGGTATTCGCGGACAACAAGGCGACGTGAACGCGCCGAGCATTTTCAATCTCGCGTTCAATTCCCGCTACTCCTGGGACGGCAGAAACGAATCCCTGGAAGATCAAATCAAAAAGCTGATGGTCAATCCAAAGGTCATGGGAACCAACTGGGAGAAATTGAGCGCCCGCTTGAACGGCCAGGCGGACTACGCTGAATTATTCAAATCGGTCTTTGGCGAACCTGCAAACGCGAAAAACATTGCCGAGGCCATCGTTGCGTTCGAGCGTTCGCTGTTCACGCCGAACGCTCGCTTTGACAAATATCTACGCGGCGACAAAACCGCTATCACTGAGGATGAGCAGCGCGGCTACCAAAAGTTCAAGGCTTACGGTTGCATTGCCTGTCATCAGGGCGTGAACGTCGGTGGCAACATGTTTCAGGTCTTTGGCGTGATGGGCGACTATTTCAAAAAGCGCGGCAACATCACTCCCGCCGATCTGGGTCGCTTCAACCAGACAAAAAACGAGGCCGACAAGCATGTGTTTCGCGTTCCGAGCCTCAGAAACGTTGCGCTCACACCGCCCTACTTTCACGACGGCTCAGCGGCCACGCTGGACGACGCCGTGGACATCATGTTTCAGTACCAATTGGGGCGTCCAGCGCCCAAGGGTGACAAGGAATTAATCATCAAATTCCTGCGCACCTTGACTGGCGAATTTAAAGGGAAGCCGCTGCAATGAGCACCGACGTCAAAAAGCGCGAGATCAGCAGCACCACGCAGCGCAACATCAACATCTTGATCGCTGTCGTGCTCATCGCGATTTTGGGGTTTCTGTTCAGCAAAACCCGTAACGTGGACTTTGACGCGCACAACGACGTCATCAGCAATCTGCGTCAGTTGAAGCAGATTGATGCCGAGTGGAACATCGACGTCTTCAAATCAAAGATGGGGATCAACAACAACTACGATCCTGTCGCGCAGCCGCTGCCGGTGATCCGCGAACTCGCCAACGCCCTTACGCAGAAGACTGTAGAAACAGGCGACTCGGCTGAACTGGAGACTATGCTTAAGTCATTCCAGGACATCATGGCGAAGAAAATCGCGATGATCGAGCGCTTCAAATCGCAAAATTCGATCTATCGCAACTCGACCAATTTTTTACCGACCGCCTACGACGACGTGATCGCTACGGCGAAACGTATTGGCTTGAGTTCAGCTCGACAGGCGGAGCTGGAGGCCACGGTCAATCCGGTGTTTTCGGAAACGCTGAGCTACAACCTGACGCCCGACAACGCGGTGAAAGATAAGCTCACGCAGCAGCTGGTCACGTTGCGGGAGCGTGCCGAACAGTATCCGCTTGAAGTCAAGGAAGCCATCGAGGTTTTGATTGCTCACATCGGCACCACGCTCAAGCAGCAGGATATCGGAGCCAGTTTGCTCAATGAGTTGTCCGCATTGCCGACCGCCAAAAAAATTGATGAGCTGAGCGATACCTACTCAAAAACGCACGAGACGCGCCTGCTCGATCAGCAGTTTTATCGGCAGCTTCTGATTGCGTATTCGGTCTTCCTGCTCGCCTTGCTCGGCTATCTGGGCTGGCGTCTGATTCGCAGTTACCGGCAATTGGGCAAGGTCAATGGCGCGCTCACTCAGGCAAACCGCGAGCTTAAAGAGTCACAGATGCAACTGGTGCAGTCGGAAAAGATGTCGGCACTTGGCCAGATGGTGGCGGGCATTGCGCATGAGATCAACACGCCTCTGGCTTACGTTAAAGGCACGCTCGACGTGATGAAAGAGCACCTGAGCAAGGTGCATGATCTGGCCAACAGCAGCCACCTTTTCGCGACCTCCCTGCGCGACAAAAACGCCGACAAGAACCAGCTCAACACGCAGTATCTGCAAGTGGCAACACTCTCGCACGACGTCGTAAAAAACAAGCGCTTTGAAGAGCTTGATTCGATGCTCTCGGATGGCACTCACGGCATCGGTCAGATTTCCGAAATCGTGATTAACCTGCGCAATTTCAGTCGCCTTGATCGGGCCAGTGTCGCCAACTTCGACGTGCGCAAAGGCCTCGACAGCACCCTGCTGCTAGCGCGCAACCTGCTCAAACACCGCGTCACTGTACAAACGGAATACCTCGACGTGCCGGACATCATGTGCTCACCGTCGCAGGTCAACCAGGTCTTTTTGAACATCATCACCAACGCGGCGCACGCGATGGGTGAACAGGGTACGTTGATACTGCGCACCGAACGCCACGACGAGAAAATGATTCGCATCGAAATTCAGGACGATGGCGGTGGCATTCCATCAAGCGTCCTGCCGAAAATTTTCGATCCATTCTTCACCACCAAACCGATTGGCGAAGGCACCGGGATGGGCCTGTCGATTTCCTACAAAATTATTGAGGCCCACGGCGGAAAAATTCTGGTGGATACCGAAAAAGGCATCGGCACCACGTTCTCTATTTTGTTACCAATCTCGCAGAAGCAGGCGGCCGCAGGTATCATCGAAGACGATGAACCGGCGGACTTGCAGGCTGCTTGATTGATGCGCCATCACAGCGCCAAAGCGGCTAAACGGATAAAGCGACTATGACCCAAGAACCCCTGCGCGTGTTGTTTGTTGACGACGAAGAACGCATTGTCAGCCTGCTGCGTACTATTTTTCGACAGAGCTACGAAGTACACACGGCCACCAGCGGTGCCCAGGCGCTTGAGATCATTGCAAAGACGCATATTCACGTCATCGTGAGCGATCAGCGCATGCCCGGCATGCTCGGCATTGATCTCCTCTCGCGCGTTCGCCAACTGTCCCCGAACACCATGCGTGTATTGCTCACCGGTTACTCCGACCTCGCCGCCATTGTTGGTTCGGTCAACGACGGTGAGGTGTTCCGCTACATCAACAAGCCGTGGGACCACAGCGAAATCAAGGCAATCGTCGCTCAGGCTGCGGAGATTGCGCAGACGACTGCCAACGCACCCGTGCTCGTGCATAGCGACGCGGCGACACTGAAGGCCCCCGCGCTAGCCTCAGCGGCAGAACTGCTGGTCATCGACGACAACATCGACGTTATCAATTCGATCACCGGCATGTTCCACAATGTGTACGGCGTTCATGGTGCCAAGAACATTGCGCAGGCCATCGAAATTCTTGAAAAGCATGACATCTCGGTCATCATTACCGACACCCATGTCAGCAACGAAGACACCACCCAACTGCTGCGCATCCTGAAGACGCAGTATCCGTTGATTCTGGCAATTCTGTTGACCGAGGCGCAGGACGCCGAGACGGTCATCAAGCTCATCAATCAGGTTCAAATTTTCCGCTACGCCAACAAGCCGATTCGTCGCGGCGCGCTGCAATTGAGCGTGAAGGCGGCGGTCAATCAGAACGTGCTCTACAAAAACAATCCGGCGCTGTTGGTTCGTCACGCCGTCGAAGCCGCACCGGAGACAGCACACACGAATTCGCTCAAAGTCTCCATCATGAATGGCCTTCGTGCGCTGCGCGGTCGCTTTGCCTTTTTGCGGGAAGCCTGACCGGAACTCTACCGTCGAAGCGCGCGCATTTCCCTGAAATCGCGCGGGATTGTTACGTAGCGTCTGCTCGCTCAGACACCGTACGCAAGCCAATGCGCTGCGTAGAACAAGGTACCTTCTGCCGCCAGCGCTGCAAAGTACAGCACCACAAAAAGCGTGGCCGCTGAAGCCGTATTTTTGAGCCCCTTGAACTTGTCGGCGATCGGATTGTGCGTGAAGATGAGCACGATCAGCACGATGATGATGACGAAATGCCCCACCAGATCGACAATACCGAACTCCGGGACGGCGGCCGAAAAGATGACCAGCAAGAGCGCCGACGCCACGCGCGCCGCAATGGACACCGTGATCAACAAAAACGCAGCGGTAAATTCAACAAACCCCGCCGCGACCATGTAGAACTCGGGGTCGAAACCGAGCGACACGCTTGGCCGCGCTGTCAGGAGCGGAAAGCTCCATTCCGGATACGCAAATTTCTCCATGCCCGCCCACAACAGTGTGATACCCGTCAGCACCCGCAACACGGTCAGTGCCAGTTCCGATTTCTCCTCGCCATAGCGCGACATGATGAATAGGTACGCCGCAACACCCAGAAAAATCGGGTAGTCCAGCAGGTGGAACCAACCGTACTGATAGACAGCGCTGAAATAAAGAATCCCGATGCCAATCGCCGTCAAATACGCCGTTTTTGGCATCACGACGAGCACCGCCATCAAAAGCTGTAACCAGCGCACCCAGGGCCACTCTGTTTGCAATTCTGGTGTCAACAGCACGTTGCCCATGTACGACACCGCCAGCAGGAACAAAAACACGCCAGTTCTGAGCAGCAGGAACGCATTCGGCTCGAAAAAATCTGAGACTTTACGCACCATTTCGTTGAGACCATGCGCGCGCTGCACCAGCAAAACGTCGATGTAGGCCGTGGCAAACATCACCAGCACCATCACGCCGCAAAATGTAAGGAAAAAAGTGCCGTACACCACGCTAAACAGGGGGCGCGGCGGACACAACAAATCGTACGGCGCAAACCACTTTACGTGCGCCAGCGCCGCGCTGCTAAAGAGGATAAAGCACAGTGTCGCGATCCGGGACGCGAGGACGCTGAGGCGTGGCAAGGCAAGCTGGGTAGGCTTTCCAAAACCGGGCATTGAAATCATGCAATGGGCTCAAAAAAGAGCTGGATAAGGAAGGTCTGACGCAGACTTTACCACCGATCAACGATGAGACATATGACAATGTCAATTTTTAGCAGTGCAAATCAGTGCTTGTATTTTCTTTGATAGCTTTTTACCGAAATCCCTATCGAATAAGGGCTTGGCGTAAGAATACGAACAACTCGACTTCGTGCACTTCCGCGCTTGAGCCCAACCTCTACGGTTATAAGTCGAAAAAGCTGTAGTGATTTTTTGCCGCGTCAAACAGCACAAAATCGCGCTTAGCTAGCGCGATGAACCGCGCTGCAGGCTGAACTGATCGTAGCCCACTTCTTTCACCCGCCCTTCGGCGTTGTAGGTCACGTCGAAGTATTGATCCTCGTTGTTGGCGTTGAATTTGTACTTGTGCGTCAGCTCGTTCGGCGTCATGCCGAAGCGCTGCTCCTTGCTGTTACGGCCAAGAATCCGGCGCACTTCGGTAATCGTCATGCCGGGCACGATGCGCTTGAAATTAGCGTCAACGAGCACCTGATCAATTTTCTCAACCGTGCCCTGCGCGTTGATTGTCATCATGTACGTGCGCACGCCTTCAGGTCCCAGCGGATATTCCCAAATCTCCTTGTCGCCTTCGCGGTTCACGCTCGCCGGCTCGCCCATTTTGAGCTTCAAATCAGCCACAGTGGATTGCCCCGCCTGCAGCTCGCCCGTGGCGACGCGATCACAGCCAACAAGCGTCAGGATCGTTGAAAAAAGTCCCATGACTAACATCCCCCTGAA
Organism: Burkholderiales bacterium; assembly: GCA_043782305.1. Lineage (GTDB taxonomy): Bacteria > Pseudomonadota > Gammaproteobacteria > Burkholderiales > Casimicrobiaceae > Casimicrobium. The sequence continues at coordinate 2,725 of JAYWAQ010000702.1, read as the reverse complement.
CGTTGTTTTCATAGCCATCTCCCTATCTCACTTTATAAAATTTTTCGCATATCGCGGTGGGCAATGTTGCAGTCGAGATATTCGCCACCCTCCGCCGTGAAACCGAACTTCTCGTAGAAGCCCAGCGCGTGCGTCTGCGCCGATAGAACGACCTCGCGATCACCGCGTTGACGCGCACGATCAATCAGGTGCTGCAATACGAATGCTCCTACGCCCAGTCCGCGATAGGGTTTGCGCACCGCCATCCGCCCGATGTGCCCGTCAGGCAATAAGCGACCGCAACCTGCGGCCTTGCCGTCGGTCCAGGCAATCGCGTGAATCGACACCGGATCATGTTCATCAATCTCTGACTCCGCGGGCACTTTCTGCTCTTCGACAAACACTTCGAAGCGAATAGCTTTGAGCGTCGATTGATCATCGGGCCAGCTCGCCGTCTTGACTTTGAACTCAGGTTTCACAGCGATATCCAACCCTCGCTTTGAGGCAAAAAAATTCTTCAGTCGCAGCGCCGATTCAGTCGCAAGCACACCACCGCGCACCGAGCGCGCATGATGGTTCAGCCGCGTCTCGGCAAACAGATCCACCACACTCCCTGCCGCACCGAATTTAAGGTCCGCCGCGCCCCACACCACGCGCCCAACGCGCGCATGCATGAGCGCACCGGCGCACATGGCGCAAGGCTCCACGGTGGTGTAAACCGTCGCTCCGGGAACGCGGTAATTGTTGATCAGGCGGAACGTTTCGCGCAACGCGATGATCTCTGCGTGTGCTGTTGTGTCGCCATCGCGGATCACTCGATTCATGCCGCGCCCGACGATCTGCCCGGCAACCACGACGACTGCACCGATGGGCACCTCACCCGCCGCACGCGCTTCATCTGCGAGAAGCAACGCCTCGTGCATGAAGCGCTCGTCGTCTGCCGCTACCGTGTCCGTGTCCGCGTCGCTCACGACGGCGCGATCCGATCAAGCCAGCGCACGAGCGCCCGCTCGTCAGGCGTGCCCTTGCCCTCGCCATACTTCGCTTTCATCGCCGCGTGTGCTTCGGGCCGATGCTGATTGAGCTTGAACTTGCTCTCCAGTCTTGTCACTGTCATGCGAAACGCGCAAATCATACCCATCATCGCATCCTGATATTTCGCATCGAGCCCGCGCCATTGATCCGCGTAGGCGGGCTCATGAATCGCGATGAGCGACTTGAGCAACGCGTCTTTGGCATCATTTTCTGACAGCTCTTGAGCTTCACCGTACGCATGAACGGCGATGTAATTCCATGTCGGCACGCGTCGCAAGTCAGCATAAACACTCGGCGACATGTACGCGTGCGGCCCGAGAAACGCGACCATCGAAGCACGCTTTTCGCGTAGCATCGTGCAATGTGGATTCGCCTTCGCCATATGAAAATGGAGTACCACTTTGTCGCCCTCTTCCGTTAAGGCAACGGGCAGATGAGTTACAAACGGCGCGCCTTCCGCGTCCACCGACGTCAGCGTAGCGAAGTTATGCGTGCGCATGATTTCCAGCGTCATCGCGTGATCGGGGGATTCGAAGTGTTTGGGCAGATACATGATGAATTTAGAGGGTTAGCGACGACCCGCGTTCCGACCAACAGCAATTAGTGCAACGGTCAAAAGAGCGACGATAAACATCGCGGGCTCAATGGATTCTCGCAGCAGCATCGCTGCGACTGCTAGCGTGAAGAAGAGCTGCATCAGCTGTACTTGACTCACGCGCGCGATACCGCCCAGAGCCAGCCCGCGATACCAGAAGAAAAATCCGATCCACTGACTCATCAACCCGAGGTAGGCAAACGCGAGCCACGCGGAAATTGACGCGGCTACCGGATGCGCTGGCGCGCTCCACGCGGCGAGCGCCAGCGTGCCCGGCAAGCCAAGAATCAAAGCCCACGAAATCGCTTGTGGCCCGGTTAAGTAGCGGGTCGCAATTGCTCCCGACGCATAGCCCAAGCCACCTAGCAAAACCCCCACGAGCATTAGCGCGTCGGCAGAATGCAGCTCGCCATGCGCACGTACCCACGCGTATCCGCACACGAGCGCCGTGCCTGCAACTGCGCACCACCAGAACTGCCGCGATAGCGATTCGCGATTGAGCCATGCGCCAATCACAGCAGTCGAGAGCGGCAGAATGCCGTTCACCACCGCCGCGTGGCTCGACGGAACCGTTTGCAGCGCCAACGTGTTGAGCAACGGCCAGCCAAACACGATGCCCGCCGTCGCTCCCATGAGCGGCAACCACGCCTTGCGTGGCGGCAATGGCGCACGCGTTGCCACCAGGTAAGCGATGCCCGCAACCGCCGCCAGCACCGCGCGCCCCGCCCACACAAACCACGGGGACAGTGCATCTCCGGACATCGCGATTTTGGTCATCGGCATGGTGAGACTGAAGATAAGGACGCCAATCGCACCGAGGATCAGACCAGAAGATTGTGGATTCACAAGGTAAAAAAAATGGGTTCGATATATCGAACAACTATAAATTATCAACCTGAAAAAGGCGATTCCAGTTTGGCATAGACGCCAGCGCGCACAGGGTTATTCGAATCGTTCTGCGCAATTGCACGGCACGGATCAGCGCGCGAGCGAAGCGTCCTCGGCGCGTTTCAGCTAGCGTTTCAACACCTTCGGTAGCGAATGAATCACCAGCAGCCACTCGGCTTTTTTGGTGCCGGCATTTCGCACAGCATGTTCGCTGTCAGCCGCGAATTG
>JAYWAQ010000701.1:0-3107 GCA_043782305.1 Burkholderiales bacterium | reverse complement strand
TCAACCAGAACCTCGTGTTCTTTTTCACGCCGTCGCAGATCACCTCAAAAGAAGCGCCGATTGGGCGCGTCTTCCGTCTCGGTGGCATGGTCGAGGCGGGTAGCGTCAAGCGCGATGGCGTGAACGTGAGCTTTCGCGTCACCGATACCGCGCAGATCGTGCCGGTGACCTACAGCGGCATCCTGCCTGATTTGTTCAAGGAAGGCAAAGGCGTGGTCGCGCAGGGTACGTTGGGCGACGATGGCGTCTTCCGGGCGAAAGAGGTGCTTGCAAAGCATGACGAGAATTACATGCCGCCCGAGGCGGCGACCGCAGTCGAACGCGCCACCAAGGCCCGTGAGATGGCGGCGAAGACCCTCAAGCAGTAGGCGATGAACAGAAAACTCCTCCTCCCGATCGCGTTCTTCGCCCTCGCCGCCGTCCTCTACTTCGGCCTCTACCGCGACCCGCGCGAGGTGCCCTCGCCGCTCATCGGCAAGCCAGCGCCCGCCTTCACGCTGCCGCAACTCGGCAACGCGAACGCCACGTTTTCCCCTGCCGATCTGAAGGGCAAAGTCTGGCTTTTCAACGTCTGGGCAAGCTGGTGTCCGAACTGCAAGGACGAGCATCCTGATCTGCTCGCGTTGCAAAAATCAGGCGTCGTCCCGATCGTCGGGTTGAACTACAAAGACAAGCGCGAGCTGGGTCTGGACGTGCTTCGCAAAACCGGCGATCCGTACAACCTGTCCGCCTACGATCCCGACGGCAAGGCCGCGCTCGATTGGGGCGTTTACGGCGCGCCTGAGACATTCCTCATCGACCGCGAGGGCGTCATCCGCGCCAAGCATGTGGGGCCGATCACGCAGGAAGTCATCGTGGCCAAATTTGCGCCGCATTTCGCGGGTTCAGCCGTCGCCCGATAGTCAGCTTTTCTCTGAAAAGTCCGCTGCTAAAGGGCTAACGGCAATTTAGCTAAAAGTCGACTGAATCAAGAAATTGGCTCTAGCCCAAAATCAATAAGCGTTTCAGCTCAGAGTTGTTGCGGTTCACTATCGTTTCACCAACGCCGCAGCGACCATCGTGCATTCAACGCAACAGGCGCGCAGTAATGCATTCGTGTGCTGTCCGGCCCACTCCTCCGATGCTCGCCTAGCCCTTCACGCTCAAAATGAGCCCAAACCAAGTGCGGGGCCGGGTCGTGGTGGTCACAATACTCTGCCCAGCGTAGTTGACCGTGTTCTCGCCAGCAACAGGCGTCAGGTTGTTGGCAACCAGACGCAGCGACATGGTCTGACTGATCGGTACGTTCGCATAGAGGTCGATGTTGCGGGTCCGCGCGAACGCAGTGGCCTGTTCCGTCGTTTGCTGCGTGCGATAGGCCGGCGTAAACGAAATGCTGCCGCCCAGGCGTATTGGAGCTGCCAGCACGCCACTCAACACGTAGTCGAGGCCCACGGTGGCCGACCACGGTTGCTGCCGGTCAAGCCGGTTGTCAGGGCCCGGCACACCCTTCACTCGCGACTCATAAATATTGACTGAGGCACGAATATCGAGAGGTGTTTTTGTATCGAACACGAATGGCAGCAGCGTGCCTACGCGTCCACGCGCCTCAAGCTCAAGGCCAAAAGTATCGGCCGAATCGAAGTTCACCGGCTTCGACACGTAGCGCTGCGCTGTCGCCCAGGAAACGGTTTGCAGAGTGGTCTGGTTGCGAATCAGATCACGAACGTTACGATAGAACACCGTGGCGCTCGCCACGCCGCCGCCCGTGAAGTAGCGCTCGTAGGCGATGTCAAATCCGGTGGCGAGCTCCGGCTTGAGTGCCGGATTTCCGATTCGATCAGTCGATAGCGCATCGTTAGTGCGCGTGAGATCGGTGTAGCTCCCCGAAATCTGCGGACGCGCAAGCAACTGCGGTGGCTCGGGTGCCTTGAAGGTGCTGGTCAGGCTGCTGCGGAACAGATGCTCGCCCTTTTCATCGAGCTTGTATTTCAGGTGGAACATCGGCGAGAGGATGGTCGACCGGTTGGCTGGCTGCTCGCTCCCGGGCACTTTGCTCTTGGTCTCGATGCGCTCGCCACGCACGCCGCCGTAAAGCGACAAGCGTTTGTCAACCTCCCATTCGTCCTGCACGAAAAGCGCGTAGCGGCTAACGCGCGCCTCAACGTCCTGCCCCTCGAACAGCGGCAGCAACGGCACACCGAACTCTGTCGTGCGTGATCGTCCGGTCCACTCGCGCCATTCGAGATTCCAGCCCGCTGTCAGCGTGTGCGCATCGGCGATCAGTCGAAAATACGAACCGCTCTGCACCACTGCGGGATTTTCGTTGCTGGCTGTCGTCACGCGACGTTCCGCGCCGTCGCGAAACGCGTGTGAATTAAAGTCGTTTTTGTTGAACTGGACGTTCGCCTTCAGCTCCAGCCGCTGTTCGCCGTCGAAGTTGTTGGTGTAGGTGGTGCCGATCCGGGCGTTTAGCCATTGCCCCTGACTACGGGCATCGTCCGCAAACACCGGCAGCCCGGCAAGTACAAGTCGCTCTTTTGCGAGATCGCTCCAGTGCCAGTTGCCCTGCGTGATGAAAGCCTGCGTGTTCAGATTGCTGTGATCGTCGATTTTCCAGCTGAGCGTTGGAGAGAAGTTGTAGCCGCGACCATAGGGATGCTGCTCGCTTGAACGGACACCAATCGCAGCAGGAGCATTGGGCGGCGTTACCGTTGACGTCGTGCGCACCGCGTTGAAGTTGTTCCATTCAAAGTACGAAAACGGCAGATTGAATGCCGTGCCGCCCTGTATGCGTTCGCCCCAGCTGACGTTTGCGCCGTACGCGGGCTGATCGTACTGGTAGCTCGCACGTAGCTGCGCGTCCCGCGTGCGGGCGCGCGGCGGCTCCTTGAGAATGATGTTGATGGTGCCGCCAATGGCCTCCGCCGTCTGATCGGCGGTCGCGGCGCGCGTCACCTCGATACGCGTCACTTGCGACGGCGTGAGATTGTTCAGATCAAAATTCGGCGGTGCTGGATCGCCGTTGAGCAGGATACGCGTGTAGCTCCCCAATCCGCGCAGCGCCAGCCCGCCGCCGCTCAGCGAAACGCCGGGGAGCCGCTTGATGGCGTCGCCGATGCTCACGT
>JAYWAQ010000700.1:0-8621 GCA_043782305.1 Burkholderiales bacterium | reverse complement strand
TGTATCACGTCATGGCGATTGCGAACTATGAGGATCGCTTCGTGATTCCTTCGACCCATCGTGAGTATGCCGAGAACACCTTCAATGTTCGTGGTGGCTGCGGATTTACGTTTGGCAATGGCTGTTCGGAAGGTACGGGTACGACCAGTCTGTTCGGCAGCGAAAAGCGTCGCACCATTCCTATCAAGGCGGAGGTCTAGCTGATGTTTACGAACAAAACTCCGGTGATGACGCGTACCTTGCGCGTGTTGGCGCGATTGCTCAGCTACCCCGATTCCGACGTTCGCGCGCACCTCTCAGACATGCGAGATGCGCTGCACACCGAGGGCGCTCTGAGCGCCGCCCGGCTTGCCGAGATCGATGCGTTGATAGCCAGCATTGAGCGCCAAAGTGCAATTGACGCAGAGGCTGACTACGTGCAGCTCTTCGACAGTGGACGTCGCACATCGCTACATCTCTTCGAGCATGTACACGGCGACTCGCGGGAGCGCGGCCCCGCCATGATTGATCTCGCGCAGACCTACGAAAAGGCAGGCCTTTATCTGTCCGAAGGTGAGATGCCCGATCATTTGCCGGTTGCGCTCGAATATGCGTCGACACAACCGCCCGCCGCGGCGCGGGCATTTCTCGGCGAAACGGCGAGTATCCTGAATGTGATTTTCAACGCGCTCGAAAAGCGCGAGAGTCGTTATGCGAGTGCGCTCGGCGCACTCCTAGATCTGGCGGGTGAGACAGCGCGTGCGGTCAACGTGCCCGACGAAGAGCCTGTCGACGAAACGTGGGCTGAACCCGCCGCTTTCGACGGTTGCTCGTCCCAGGGTCAAGCCCGTCCAGGGCAACCGCAACCGGTACATATTGTTCGTTCAACTCAAACACAAGGAGCACGCGTATGAACGCCGCGCCTGGTTTCGTTCAAAACTTTTTCTTCGTGATCTATCCGTACATTTGCCTCGCTGTTTTCTTCATGGGCAGCCTCGCACGGTTCGATCGCGACCAGTACACATGGAAGAGTGACTCATCGCAATTGCTGCGCGCCGGGCAATTGCGTTGGGGCAGCAATCTGTTCCACGGCGGTATCCTCTTCCTGTTCTTCGGGCATCTATTCGGTCAGCTGACGCCGCACTGGCTGTACGAGATGTTCGTTACAGCGTCGCAAAAGCAGCTGTTGGCGGTCGTCGCCGGCGGCGTGGCGGGTCTGTTGTGCTTCATCGGCCTGACGATGCTCTTGCACCGTCGGCTGTTCGATCCGCGCATTCGCCTGACCAGCCACCGCACCGATATAGCGATTCTCCTTATCTTGTGGATTCAATTGGCGATCGGCCTGTCTACACTGCCGTCGTCACTTCACCATGTGTCCGAGCCCATGACCATGCTGCGGCTAGCCGAATACCTTCAGGGCATTGTGCTGTTACAGCCAAATGCGGCGCTAGTGGCAGGCATCGAATGGCACTTCCAAATTCACATGTTGCTCGGCATGACGATCTTTCTGCTGTTTCCTTTCAGTCGGTTGGTGCATGTGTGGAGCGGTTTCGCGACGGTTGCGTACCTGTTCCGCCCTTACCAGGTGGCCCGCGCACGGCGACTCAATTTGCCGCCCAACCACAACACACCTCCGCAACGAAACTGAAACACGCAAGCGTATGAACATCACTAGTTTTTCCGACTTGCTGCTGGCCGCAAAGCTGCAGCCCGAACCGCAGCGATTGTTGTTTGTCTTCGCCGGAGCCGAATTACCTGACACGGCAAGCCCTGAGCAACGCGCGCAGTTTGCCAACGGCGAAGGCGGCGAACTCACGCCGCTGATGTGCGTTGATAAAACGCTGGCGGAAGTGCCGCATTTTGACGCGTTGGTTGCTGAGGCGTCAGACGCCGGACCACCCTGGACACTCGTGTTCACGACTGCGTTGTCAGGTCGCGCTGGCGTGATGCCAACCCCGCTCGATGCGCAAGCGCCCTTGCAGCACATGGTCGATTCGATCAAGGCGGGTCGACTCGACGGTATGTTGCCGTTTAACCGGCATGGCGAGCCTGTGCACTTTGCATAACGCAACGACAATTTTCGTTTACTTTCGCAGACAAGGACAAGACCATGCAACAAGGCACCAACGGTGGATGCGGATCAGGCTCGGGACAATGCGCTTGCGCTGGCAGCGCAGCGGCCGAATTGACGGCATCTGTGAAACCAGACACGGCCACGCCACAATCCATCGCCCAGAAGTTTGACCTGCGGACCGCCACATCGGTGAGCCCGACTGTGTCCCCATCCAGTCACGAAGCACCAGCTAGCGTCAACGACATCGCGCTGCACACGCCGGGCGACCGACCCGACGACAACACGCTTCGGCAGCGCGCCTATGGCGAACTGCTGCGCCAGGAGGCCGTACGCACGGGACTATTGCCGAAAGCAGATGTCGCGACCGACGATGGCATTCAGAGCGAAGCAGCCACGCACGCAATTGAAAAATTACTTGAATCAGAACTCGTGATTCCGGTGCCCGATGAAGAAACCAGCCGCCGCTTCTTCAACGCCAATCCATCCCGTTTTCAGAATGGGGAACGGGTTCGGGCGCGCCACATCTTGTTTGCAGTCACGCCCGGCATGGACGTGGTTCGGCTCCGCAACCGCGCGGAGGCCGCGCTCCTCGATGCTCGTTGTCGCGACGACAAGGCCGTAGACCGCTTCGCAGCGCTAGCGAAAGAACTGAGCAACTGCCCGAGTGCGGCTGAAGGCGGAGATCTCGGCTGGCTGGCCAGCACCGAGTGTGCGGCGGAGTTTGCCCGCGAGGTGTTTGGCCGCTCCGAAGTGGGCGTATTGCCGCGACTGGTGCACAGTCGCTTCGGTCTGCATGTGGTCGAGGTGATCGCCCGTCAACCAGGCGAAACGCCCACTTTCGAAGCCGTCCGCGGTGCGGTTTCGCAAGTGCTGCAACAGCAGAGCTACGTGACAGCGTTGCGGCAATATCTGCAACTGATCGCGGGTGGCGCACATATCGAAGGGATCGAGCTTGATGCGGCTGACTCTCCGCTTGTGCAGTAGGGGCGCTTCGAGCGCTTCCAGCGGCATCGTAATCTGAGCAATGAGTGATCAACCCGACGAGTTGTTGCAGCGATTGCGCCGCTTTCACGACGACTATTTTCCAGGCGTCGAGGATCAGTTCAAAACGCTGGTGAAGGAGGGGCAACATCCGACGATCCTGTTCATCGGATGCTCCGACTCGCGACTTGTTCCTTATTTACTTACAGGAACGGGCCCAGGAGAGCTGTTTATTGTGCGCAACGTTGGCGCGTTTGTGCCTCCACACGATGGCTCAACGGGGTATCACGGAACGGCGGCAGCCATCGAATTTGCTGTGCTTAATCTCAATGTGTCGCGTATCGTCGTCTGCGGCCACAGTCACTGCGGCGGCATCCGTGCGCTCTACGAAGAGGTACCCGCTGCGGCAACCAATCTTGCGGCCTGGCTTGAGCTCGGCCGCGAGGCGGTATTGCCGGTGCGGGTGACGCCGGAAGCGCTACGGCGCACCGAGCAGCGCGCCGTGGTGCTGCAACTAGAGCGCCTCATGGGCTACTCGATGGTGCGCGAGCGGGTTGAGGCGGGCGCGCTTGCGCTGCACGGATGGCACTATGTGATTGAAGAGGGTGAAGTGCATGTGTTTGATGTCAAAACCAGCTCGTTTGTGCCGGCATCGTCCTCCGGTCATAGTGGCACCGGTCCGCACGAAATTTATGCGGATTCATTTCGGGTTGAGGCTGGCTGGGGCCCGCAATCAACAGATGACGCCGCATCTTCACCCATGTGAGATACGTTATGCATACTGCTGACAGAGACCACGCTGCGCAAAAAACCGTTGCATCAACGTTAGTGGAAATTGCGCTGAATAACGGACTGAAACCGCTACTGCTCGCCGGTCGCCGATTGCTGCCAATTGTTCAGGGCGGCATGGGTGTGTGTGTGTCCGAGCATCGACTCGCGGGCAGCGTGGCAGCGGCGGGTGGCGTTGGCACGATTGCGTCGGTAGATTTGCGACACCATCATCCTGACTTGCTGGAACGTACTGCATCGTTGCCGGTTGCAAACGACAGCAAGTCGATCATCGATGCCGCGAATCTTGAGGCACTATCACGTGAAATTCGCGTGGCACGCGAGCTTTCGAACAGTTTGGGTCTGCTTGCAGTCAACGTGATGCGCGCGGTGAGCAAGTACGCCGCCTCTGTTCGCAAGGCGCTGGAGTGCGGAATTGACGCGATCGTGGTCGGCGCCGGATTGCCACTCGATTTATCCGATCTGGCGCAAGACCACCCGAACGTGCTGCTGATACCGATTTTGTCGGATGCTCGAGGCATTCAGGTGGTCGTGAAAAAATGGCAACGTAAGGGTCGCCTTCCAGGGGCCATTGTCATTGAGCATCCGCGGTACGCCGGCGGCCATCTTGGTGCCACACGGCTCGCCGATATTCATGATCCGCGCTTCGATTTTGAGAACGTCATTCCTGCAGCTTTGACATTCCTTCGTGCGGCGGGGATCGAGTCTCAGGTACCGCTAATTGCGGCTGGGGGTATTCGCAGCCATGCCGACATCGTGCGTTTGCAGTCGATGGGTGCTGCGGGCGTGCGGCTCGGAACACCGTTTGCTGTGACCGAGGAGTGCGACGCCCACCCGGAATTCAAGCGTGTGCTGGCGACCGCGACCGATGCAGACATGGTGGAGTTCCTGAGCGTTGCCGGCTTGCCCGCGCGGGCGGTAGCGACCATCTGGATGAAAAACTATCTGGGTGTGGAGCAAAAATTAAAGGCCATTGCGCACGTCAAGACCCGATGCACCAAGAAATTTGATTGCCTGACGCAGTGTGGTTTGCGTGACGGATTAGCTGATTGGGGACAGTTTTGTATCGACAATCAGCTGGCGGCGGCGCTGCGCGGGGACATAAAAAAGGGACTGTTCTTTCGCGGCTCGGGCGCGCTCCCGTTTGGATCTGCGATCCGGTCAGTGCGCGAGCTGATGGAGCGTATGTTGACGCCTGATCATCCCATCAACATTTGAGAACGCAAAAAACGTTATGAAAGTGATAGCGCTCAAACCAGTTTCCGCCACACTACCGAGTGCGCCGCCCGAAGCCAAGGGTGTATCGCGCGCGTGGCATTGGTCGCGGCTTTTGACGGCACCGCATCGGCTGGGTTTCGCGGCGGGTGCGCTCATCATGGGTACGAGTTCGCTGTGGTGGGCCATTGCACTTATAGCCCGTGCCGCGTCCATCAATCTACCGTGGGCAGTGCCGCCGGCCATTGCGCACAGTGTGTTCATGTGCTTCGGATTCATGCCGCTGTTCTTTCTTGGTTTTTTGTTCACCGCGGGGCCCAAGTGGTTGGGGCAACCCGCTGTTGATCCAGTCGTGTTGGTGCGACCCATCGCGCTGACCGTCGTCGGCTGGCTGCTGCATGTGCCTGCTGTGCATGTTGATGCGTGGGCAGCGGCGGCCTGCGTTGCCCTGGTGGCGGCCAGTTGGTGCGCCACCACATTTCGGTTCGTGAAGCTCGTGCGCAGCAGCCACACGCCGGATCGCGTGCATGCGACGCTGGTAATGATTGCCTGCGCGGTCGGCGCGCTTGCGTTGTGGGGTGTCGTGATCGGTCTCGCGTTTGCACAATTTACGTTGATCCGCATTTGCGTCATGGTCGGCCTGTGGGGCTTTGTGGCGGTGGTTTACGTCGCGGTCGCGCACCGCATGATTCCGTTCTTCACGGCGAACGTGGTGCCAATGCTCAATGCATGGCGTCCGATGTGGCTGCTCGGCGTGTTCGTGAGCGCCTTGCTGCTGGAGCTCGCATTCGCGGTGCTTGAATTGCTCGTCTGGCCCATTCCGTATGGGTTGCGTGTCATTCAAGTGGTGCTCGAAGGGCCGATGGCGTTGTCGCTGCTCGCGCTTGCCGTGAAGTGGGGACTGATGCAAAGCCTGCGCGTGCGTCTGCTGGCAATGCTGCATGTGGGTTTCGTCTGGCTGGGAATCACGATGGCGTTGCAGGCGATGTCGCATGGGCTGATGTTGTTCACCGATGGCAGCGCTTCGCTTGGCCTTGCACCGACCCATGCCCTCACCATGGGTTTCATGGGCGCGACTTTGATGGCAATGGCGACCCGTGTGAGCGCAGGACATAGCGGTCGCTCGCTGGTCGCAGACAACTTCGTGTGGGTGTTGTTCTGGGTGCAGCAGTCGGCCACTGTTCTGCGCCTGATCGCCGCGATTTGGCTAGATACGACGGTGCCACTCACAGCGATTGCCGCTTCGCTGTGGGCAGCCAGCAGCGTGATCTGGGCCGTTCGTTATGGCCTCTGGTATGGACGTCCCCGCTTTGACGGACGTCCAGACTAGCGATGTAGTGCAAACTGGCGCAAACTATGACCCCTATGTCGCGCTGCTGGCCAAAAGTATTGTCGAAGCGTTCTTTCATTCTGGAGCGTAGTTGTTATGACTGAATCGTTGCACGTTGTTGAGACCAGCCAGCAGCAGCCGCCGTTGCCCGCGCAGGCGATAAGCGTAGAGGTGCTCATCGAAAAATACGCCAAAGGCGATGAGCGCAGCATTGAAGATGTGAGCCGTCGCGTCGCCGAAGCGCTGGCGCAGCACGAATCGATTGAGCATCGGGCGCACTGGCAGCAGCAGTTTTTGCACGCTTTGCAGAACGGATTTATCCCCGCCGGACGCATCCAGTCTGCGGCTGGCACAGCGCTGTCGGCCACACTCATCAATTGCTTCGTGCAGCCCGTTGGCGATTCGATCACGCACGTTGAGGACGGCCATCCCGGCATTTATGCCGCACTGGCCGAAGCGGCAGAAACCATGCGTCGTGGCGGTGGCGTCGGCTACGACTTTTCGCGCATTCGGCCTCGCGGTTCGGCCGTCGGCAGCACGCAGTCGCTTGCTTCGGGGCCGGTGTCCTACATGCGCGTGTTTGATCGTTCGTGTGAAACGGTCGAATCAGCGGGCTCACGTCGCGGCGCTCAGATGGGCGTGTTGCGCTGCGATCATCCGGATATTGAAGAATTCATCCACGCCAAAGATACTGGCGATCTGAAAAACTTCAATGTTTCGGTGGCCATCACCGATGCGTTTATGGAAGCGGTGGTCAATGATGGCACCGTAACGCTTACCCATCGAGCAATGCCGGGGCCCGATCAGATAGCCGCCGGTGGTTATCAGTTGGGCGCCGCCGAAGGCGGCGTTTGGGTTTATCGCACTTTGCCCGCGCGCCCACTTTGGGATCAGATCATGCGCTCCACATATGACCATGCCGAGCCGGGTGTACTGTTTCTTGATCGCATCAACCGCGACAACAACCTGTCGTACTGCGAAACCATCAGCACGACCAACCCGTGTGCCGAGCAGCCACTGCCACCGTACGGATGCTGCTGTCTCGGCTCCATTGACCTGGCGCGTTTTGTTCGCGAGCCGTTCTCGGAGCGCGCACGTTTTGACGAAGCGGGCTTCGCGCAGCTCGTAGGCGTTGCCGTGCGCATGCTCGACAACGTGCTCGACGTGACCGTGTGGCCACTGCCACAGCAAAAAAATGAGGCCGACAACAAGCGCCGCGTGGGGCTGGGCTTTACCGCACTCGGCGACGCGCTGGTGATGCTCAATCTGCGTTACGACACCGATGAAGCGCGTGCTGTGGCGCGGCGGATATCGGAGCTGATGCGTGACACGGCATACGCAGCGTCGGTTGATCTTGCGCGCGAACGAGGCGCGTTTCCGCTGTTTAATGCTGACCTGTACTTGAGCGCACCCACCTTCGCGTCGCGCTTGCCCGCCGAGATCAAGGCCAACATCCGCAAGACCGGCATTCGCAATTCGCATCTGCTGTCGATTGCGCCAACCGGCACCATCAGCCTCGCCTTTGCCGACAATGCAAGCAATGGCATCGAGCCGCCGTTTAGCTGGAGCTATCTACGCAAGAAACGCATGCCCGACGGCAGCAGCAAGGAGTATTCGGTTGAAGATCACGCGTGGCGGCTGTTCCATCACCTGCGCGGTGGCAATAGCCGTAACGAGCCGCTCCCGAACGCGTTTGTGACAGCGCTTGAGATGAGTGCACACTCGCATGCCGCAATGGTCGCTACGGTTGCGCCGTATGTTGATACTGCGATTTCGAAGACCGTTAACGTGCCGGTGGATTATCCGTACCGGGACTTTCAGGATTTGTATCTGGAAGCTTGGCGTTCGGGCTTAAAAGGGCTGGCGACGTATCGGCCCAATGCTGTGCTCGGGTCAGTGCTGAGCACGCATGAGGCTGCGAAAGTCAGGGAAAATTTGATCACCGATGGCGTCAATCAGCGCCTCGCGTTGAAGCGCCTTCCCGCGCCGGTGCTGGCGTCGCTGCGCTGGCCTGGTCGTCCCGATCTGCCCGGTGGTAATCCGGCGTGGACCTACATGATCCATCATCCGTTCGGCGATTTTGCGCTGTTCGTCGGCGAGCTTGCCAACGAAAACGGCAGCGGCTCTCGACCGTTTGAGGTGTGGGTCAATGGTGCCGAACAGCCACGCGGATTGGGCGCACTGGCGAAAACCCTGTCGATGGATTTACGCGCGAATGATGCCGCATGGTTGCAACTCAAGCTCGATGCGCTG
>JAYWAQ010000699.1:0-3123 GCA_043782305.1 Burkholderiales bacterium | reverse complement strand
TCAATATTGGTCACGTTGTAAAACGACAAGTCGTGCGCAGCAAATTTTTCGTACGCTGCCGGTTCAAGCAAACTACGCGAAACGCGGCCATTGCCGATGGCTGTAGCGAATGCCCCGTCGAGTAATCCACAGGCGGGCAGGCCGATCTCTCCTCCGGCTTTGATGACACTGTTGCGTAGCGCGACGCCTTGTTCTTTCGGGATCACACCAAAAACATAGTGTGAATATTCATGGACGATGACCGGCGTTTGTCCGCGCGACTCCGTGTTGGAAAAGAATTCGACGAGCGACGTTGCGCCAAAGTTGCCCCCCGATGACAATCCGTTATCGGCAAGGCCGGGACGAAGCATCAGGTAGACCGTGTGCGGCGCACGGGCAGCGGACGGAGAGCCGTAAAACGCGAATAGTTCGTTCACCTGCCGCTTGATTGAAGGCGACTGAAGCGCTGCAATCATTGATTGAGAAGCGCCTTTGCCAAGCGCGGCTCCCTGGCGTTTCCACCATTTTTCAAAGACTGGGTACAGTGAAAGCACAATCGCTCCAGCCTCGGGTGCCATGTGATCAGGTAACAATAGTGTGAGCCGCGAGCGATAGTCCGCCGCATCTTTTGCCGCGAACGTCGCAATCAAGATTCGATCATCGAAGTTGATCTGGCCATACATCCAGCCCGGATCAGATGGGCCATCGCCCGACGTAATAGCTGCGTACTCTTTTCGCAAAGCTGCACAGCGCTTCACGTCAGGCGATGTTTGCGCGTCAATGCCAAAGTCACGCTTCCACAAAGCACGAAAATCATCGGCACCCGCGCATGACCGTTGGCTGCGGGCACCGCTGACACAGTCGAGTTGATACGCAAAATTTGCGAGCGGCGAGAACTCGGCGCGCAGTCTTTGTGACTGTAAAGGTTGAGCAACCGCGAAGAGGAGGAGTAGCGAACCAACACGACCAAGCAGTGAGGCGAACATTTTTCTGCGAATTAGTTTGCGACCAAAGCATTCTGCACTACGCGCGGATCTCGGCGAGTGACGACGGCACAACCGACCCAGTCACTTCACCGCCACTCAAATCGTCGGTTAGGCGCAACCAAGTTGATTAGCGGCACCATAGCGCTCGCTGCAAACAGCACGACGATCAGGCCATGCGGCTTGAACAAGACGAATTGCCACACGAACGCGCATGCCGCGACGGCAATGGCATAGACGATGCGAGCGCTGCGCCGCTGCGGCGTAGTCATGGGGTCGGAGATCATGAAAAAAGCGAACAGCAGCACCGCGCCGTTGCTGATTTGTTGCAGCCACATGGCCCATGCCACGTCTGCGCTGTAGTCGAGCCAGATCACGCGCGCGGCGAGCAACACAGCCCATGCGCCGAGAAAAGTGATGCTGATGTCCCAGCGTTGAATGCGTTGTGTGACCAATCCACCTAACGCTAAAAACCACAACGCAGCGAGCGACGCTGAGCCCCATTGACCGGGCGATAACCACGCGCCTGGAATCCATGCCCATGCCGCGAAGGCGGCCAGATTGGCGGGGTTTGCGATGTGGCTGCGGCATTCGTTCGGCCCGGCGCGTAAGAGGTACTTGGACGACATCGCGATGCAGGCGAGCAATGGATGCACCCAGAGCGAATCGGCGCGCACGAGGATGCTGATGCCGAATGCAGAAACGATGGCACTTAAGTACCCGCCCCAGCCTTTGCGGTTGGGAAGTTTGAGGCCCCACTGCCATGTGGCTTGGGTGGCGAGCGCAGAAGCGAAGGTGAGCACGACCTGCTGCCAAGTCAATGCGAAGTCGCGGGCGAGTGCACCGAGCAACAGAAAGCTGGCCAGAAAGGCGATCTGAAACCAGCGAGCGTCGATGGAGACGACGAGTGCGTGAAGCTTCTCTATCGCGGTTCGGTGCCTTTGATTTGGCGCAGCCGCGGTTGATCCTGAAGCCACCGCCCTCACCCCGACCCTCTCCCCCACTGCGGGAGAGGGAGTCAGGACGTTCGCAATGTCGGCGATCATGACGCGGCACCGACAGCGCGAGTCATGCCAAACAACTTCTGCCACCAGGTTCGTGTCTCGGGCACCTGAACATCGCCACCGCTCGCGGGTTTCACGTTAGCTGGCGTCACACCGGCACTGGCCATTTTGTCGATGTCCACCATCGACCAGCCCGTAAGTTTCGCCAGCGTTTGCTTCTCTGTTGCGAGACGCGCAGGCAGATCGCGCATATAGTATTTCGTGGCGAGTTCGAGCGTTTGTCGTTTGCTGGTGCCGCAAGCGTCTGCACAGTCCAATGCCAATTCGCTGCTTGATTTGCCTGCGTATTTTTTCAAGCCTTCCCAGCCGTCTTTGACGCGAAGGGCGGCCTCGCGCGATACCTCGGGCACTTTGACTCTGCACATCGCTTCGCAATCGTTTTTTGCAACAGACTCGCTGCACGCCGCCACCGACCCGCCGTACGGGTTTTGAATGACGTAGCGGGTTTGCCAGTTCTGCCGATCCTTGGTTTGCGTGAACATCAGGTCTTCAGGAAACGTGTTCGCGGTATAGCGGATGTGCAGGCGCGTCAGCATCACCGGTTGCGCTTCGCCACCCGGCAGCGGCGCCGGGCGGACAAGCTGGCGTGAGGTTCCGGGCGCGGGTTGTGCGTTTGGCGAGCCAGTAATTTGCACATCATCACCGCCGACCCAGAACACACCGGCTTTGCGCAGCTCCGTCTGCGTCAGCGGATCCGCGGCGCACGGATCACACCAGCCCATGTCCCAGAAGTATTCGGTGAACACCACGCGATAGTCCTCGCGCACCGTCGAGCTGTCGTAGAGCGCTTTGTAAAACTCCTTGAACTTCGGCTTCACGAACGGCGGGATATTTTCATTCGCCGCGAGTTTCGCGGTGCGGTAGTTGCTGCTCTCGACACGGCCGTTTTTGGTGAGCACGTACACGATTAAATCCTGCGGTTTGTTGGGTGGTGCGTTCAACATGCCCAGCCGCATCGGCAGCATGAATTTTTCGCTCTCAACGGCGAACTGTAACGGTCGCAAAGTGCTGTAACCCAAACGCGATTGCTCTTTGAGATTGACCTTCGCTACGAAGAATTTCATGCCCTGATTGATGTAGGGCTTGAGCGCCGCGCT
>JAYWAQ010000698.1:0-3132 GCA_043782305.1 Burkholderiales bacterium | reverse complement strand
TTCACCTCGATGGCGCTTTTCTTACCACGCGCGCCTGCATGCGCGCGATGATTGCCTCGGGTAAGGGCGGCAGCATTATCTTTATGGGTTCTGTGCATTCGCACGAAGCCTCGCCGCTCAAGGCGCCGTACGTTACCGCCAAACACGGCCTGATTGGCCTCGCCAAGGTGATCGCGAAAGAAGGTGCAAAAAACAACATCCGCGCCAACGTCATTTGCCCAGGGTTCGTGCGCACACCGCTGGTTGACAAGCAAATCCCCGAGCAGGCGAAATCGCTTGGCATCAGCGAAGCTGACGTCATCAAAAACGTCATGCTCAAGGAAACCGTTGATGGCGAATTCACGACCGTCGCGGACGTTGCCGAAACCGCAATATTTTTGGCGGGCTTCCCGTCGAACGCGCTCACCGGTCAGTCGATCACCGTCAGCCACGGCTGGCATATGCAGTAACGCAGTAACGCCGTAACGTGACAACGAACAGACGGTCAGAGGCAGCTTGAAAGCAATCATGTCATGGGCACGGCGCAGCAGCGCTCCAAAGCGGCTTACGGTCGCGGCGTGTGTTGGACTGCCTCTGGTCGGCGCATTGTCGATCTGGCGTCCGGTCATCGAGTCCGCGCTGATCGGGTGGTGTGTGCTGGCCGCGATCAATTTGGTGCTCGCCTGGCTTTGCATCCATCGCGCCAACCCGCACGAAACGCAAACGAGCGTCGCTGAGCAGGATCAGAGCAGCGCAGCAATGTTGGTGACCATTGTCGTCAGCGCTGCCATAAGTCTGGTCGCCATAGGCTTTCTGCTCGCCACGTCCAAGGAGCAGCCGCTGTCCGCGCGTCTGGCTCACATATTTTTAGCCGTGATGACCATCGCACTGTCTTGGCTTCTGATGCATGCGCGCTTCGGGTTTCACTATGCGCATTGCTACTACCGCAAGTATGCAAAAAAGGGCGACGAACCGGTCTTTAATTTCCCCGGCACACATCCGCCGGATTACCTTGATTTCATGTACTTCAGCTATGTGCTTGGCATGACGTCGCAGGTATCCGACGTCACGATCAATACGCGCGCCATGCGACGGCTAGCACTGCTGCACGGCCTGATCTCGTTCACCTTCAACTTGATGATCGTCGCGTTTTTTATCAATGTTCTGGGTGCAGTGCTGTAGCAATCCATCCGAGTTTTCTACAAGTCAGAGTACAGTCAGTCGACAGGCCTCACAATCCCCATCAAATGGGGCTAACAAAAAAGCGAAACACTGATGCTCGATAAACTTGGCGCTGGCCTGATCACTGGCGCAGCGGACGATGATCCCAGTGGCATCGCGACATACTCGCAGGCGGGCGCCCAGTTCGGCTTCAGCATGTTGTGGACGGTGGTGTTCACGTATCCGCTGATGGTGGGCATTCAGACCGTCAGCGCACGGATTGGGTGCCTGACCGGGCGCGGCTTGGCGGCGAACATCAAGGCCGAATACTCGAAAGTGGTGCTGTATTCCATCGTCGGTCTTTTGCTGCTGGCGAACACCATCAATATTGCGGCTGATATTGCGGCGATGGGCGAGGCGCTGCGCTTGCTGCTGGGTGGTTCGGCGCATGTTTATTCGGTGACCTTTGGTTTGTTGTGCCTCTTGTTGCAGGTGTTCATTCCTTATCAAAACTATGTTCGCTATTTGAAGTGGTTGACGCTCGCGCTGCTCGCTTACGTCGCGGTCGCGTTCACCATTTCCGTGCCGTGGATGGAGGTTGGCGCGCGCGTAGTTTGGCCCACGCTCACGTTGAATCGCGAGAGCATCATGATGATCGTCGCGGTGTTTGGCACCACCATCAGCCCGTATCTTTTCTTCTGGCAAGCCGCGCAGGAGATGGAGGATTTGCGCAGCTCGCATGACGCGGGCGAGAAGATCTCGCCTGAGACTGCGCGCTCGCATTTACGGCGCATTCGGCTCGATACTTACATCGGGATGGGTTTCTCGAATCTGGTCGCGTTCTTCATTATCTTGAGTGCGGCGGCGACGCTGCACAAGGCTGGGATCACTGACATTCAAACGTCTGCGCAGGCGGCGGAAGCGCTGCGTCCGCTCGCTGGTGACTTCGCGTTTTTGCTGTTCAGTCTGGGCATTATTGGTACCGGCATGCTGGCTGTCCCGGTGCTCGCGGGATCGGCCGCCTACGCAGTCGTGGAGAGTTTCAATTGGCGTTCTGGACTTGATAAAAAGTTGCTTGAAGCCAAGGAGTTCTACGCCATCATCGCCTTCGCGACCGTCGGCGGTGTCGCGCTCAATTTCGCGCCGATTGATCCGATCAAGGCGCTGTTCTGGAGCGCTGTCATCAATGGCGTTATCGCGCTGCCGATCATGATTGTGATGATGCTGCTAGGAAGCAGTGAGCGCGTGATGGGCAGGTTCCGCATCGGCAGGCGCTTGCGCTGGGTCGGGTGGCTGGCGACATTCGTGATGGCGATTGCGGTGGTGGCGATGTTTGTGACGATTTAGGCGGTGTACAAGTGCCTTGACTACTTCGCGCCGGCCAACTCCAGCACTTTCAGCACGTCCGCGTCGTTGCGTTCCCGCGCAATTTGCAGCGGGCTGCGGCCCACTTCGTCGCGCGCATTGACGTTAGCGCCACGCGCTATGGCGGCCCGTAGCGCGTAGACGTTACCAGCCCTAATGGCGCTGAACATGGCTGCGTCGGGTGCTGTTCCAGCACCAGTCAACCCGGGACGCATTGCCGCATTGCCGCTTGCAGCGAAGGACGGTGGCGGGCTTGCGGCGGCCGCGGCGGGTGGCGGCGCAGATTGGGCCATTGCGCCGGCAGCAACAGCTGGAAAAGCATTAGGCGGTGGCGCTGTCGCCAGAGCCGGGGCGGCAGCGACGGGAGCCGGGGCACTGACTGCGGCTGCAGGCGCACGCGCCTCGCCGGCACGTGCAAGTTTGCGCGTGTCTGCGCTGGCGACGGCGACCTCGCCCATCGGCTCTGACGCCGCTGCGTCGGCCACGGCTGAAGTCGCGGTGCCGGTTGCTTTGTTTGGCGCGGCGGTGGCGACAGCGCTCGTTGTGGCGACCGCTTCAGAAGTAGCCATTTGCGCGGGAGACTCCGTTTTTTTCAGCACCCCCTGCGACGGTTCAGCTGACCAGTCA
>JAYWAQ010000697.1:0-8664 GCA_043782305.1 Burkholderiales bacterium | reverse complement strand
CTGGTCGACGATACCTGTTATCTGGCATCCATCAACGACACTGTGTTTCCCGGCACGATAGGCACCGAGAGCTGGACCAGCACCACGCAATACCTGGGCAGTACCGGCGCGTGGACGGTGAATTTTCAGATTGGAATGAACGGCAGCGCCAACAAAAGCGACGCTGCATACGTGGTGGCGCGCCATGTGCGTGGAGGACAGGCGTTTGATGGCGTGCGCCCGTGTGATCTCGACGTGAACGGCGATGCTTCGGTGACGGCGGTCAATGACGGCGTGTTGCTGCTGCGCTTCATGCTGGGCATGCGCGGCGCGGCACTCATCGCCGGTGTGCCGCTCACCGTTGCGCGTCCGGATGCGACAGCTGTTGAGGCCTTCATCGGCAGCTCCGCGCAGTACCAGGTCTTTGGTCAGCCGAGCGCTCCGGCGAATGCGATGCAGGATGGTCTGGCGCTGCTGCGCTTGATGTCGGGCGTGGCGGATACGGCGTTGCTCAACGCGATTGCGCTGCCAGCGGGCGCAACATTTACCACGGGATCGACGGTTCGTGGCAACGTCAACGCGCGGTGCGGAACGTCGTATTGACCCCGGCGCCACCGTTTCGTAACAACAAGTCCAGGCTATATAGCTTTCTCGTGAAACCGTCATTTAATAGGGGCTAAACGCGATTTGGCCGCCTAGTCGACTTATGCCAAATATTGGCGCTAGCCCTCATGCGACAGTCTTTATAGCAAAAAGCCAAACGTCCGTGCGGGCTATCAAGCTCCGCTACTGCTCCGTGCATTGTTGACGAGCCTCAACACGCCCGCAGCGCACATCTGCGTTCACCCGCAGCTCGGTTGCACGTAGACTGGGTCGATGTTGAATGGATTCACCGGGCTTTTGTTGCTGCAACTGGCGGGCGAGGGAATCGCGCGGGCGCTTGCGCTGCCGGTGCCGGGGCCCATCATCGGGTTTGTGTTGTTGCTCGGGGTGCTGCGCCTACGCCCGCGCTGGACGGCACCGCTGAAACTGGCGGCCGACGGTCTGCTATCGCATTTGTCGTTGTTGTTCATTCCCGCAGGCGTGGGTGTGGTGATGCACCTGAAAGCCATTCGCGAGGAAGGTTTAGCCATTACGGTCGCGCTCGCCGTGTCGACGCTGGTCGGGCTCGCTGTGACCGCCTGGGTGGCCGAGCGCCTTGGCAAGCGCCAACCTGCTCCAGAAAGCGAGGTTGCTCGGGATGCGTGATGACTTCTTTCGCCTCTGGGTGTATTTGTCGACAACGCCACTGTTGGGGCTCACGCTCACGCTGGTGGCGTATCAAATCGGGTTGTGGCTCGCTCGTCGCAGCGGTAATCATCCGCTGGTCAATCCGGTGCTCGTCGCCATGCTGGTGGTCGCGGCCACGCTCGCGTTCACCGGAGTTTCGTATCAACAATATTTCGAGGGCGCGCAGTTCGTGCACTTCCTGCTCGGCACCGCCACGGTCGCGCTCGGGCTGCCGTTTTATGAGCGCCTCGCAGAATTGCGCGCCTCGTGGCGATCATTGGTGACCGGGCTGGTCTGTGGCTCGGTGGCGGCAACGGCGACTGTCTATGGGTTGGCGAAATATCTCGGCGTATCCGAATCGACGGCGCGCTCGTTGCTTCCGAAGAGCGTCACCGCGCCGATTGCCATGGGCATCAGCGAGGCCATCGGCGGGGTGCCAGCACTGTCTGCCGTCTTCGCGATTTTGACCGGCGTGCTGGGCGCGGCCACGGGCAAGATCGTCTTTGACTTGCTCGGAATCAAGAGCATGATGGTGCGGGGCTTCGCGCTTGGCGCTCAGGCGCATGGCATCGGCACTGCGCGAGCGTATCTGGTCAGCGCCGACGCCGGCGCCTTCGCGGGACTTGCACTGGGACTGCACGGACTCATGGCCTCGCTGCTGTTGCCGTGGGTTGTGCGCTGGATGTTGTGAACCCGACATTCGACGCAGCGGCTAGCTGGCAGCAACGACACAAGTGGCTTCAGAAGTGAACCCCGATTGTCGGTTCACGCAAGACACGGCGAATAATGGCAATGCAAAATGACTTCTCGACTACGACTTTCAATCAACGCAGCGCAGGCGCATCAAGACCGACATGAAAATCACCGCTTTAAGATCGCTCCACGCGGTTGCAGCCGTTGCAACCGCCGCAACTCTCGCGCTCGCCGCCCTCCCCGCGCACGCTGGCAAAACCATCGACGCCATCAAAGCGCGTGGCCAGCTCACCTGCGGCGTCAACACGGGCCTCGCAGGCTTCTCGCAGGCGGATTCAGCGGGCAACTGGAGTGGTCTCGACGCCGATTTCTGCAAGGCGCTCGCCGCCGTGCTCCTGAACGATGCGACCAAGGTCAAATGGGTACCGCTCAACTCGCAGCAGCGCCTGCCCGCGCTGCAATCGGGCGAGATCGATGTCCTCTCGCGCAACACCACGTTCACGCTCACGCGCGACGCCTCACTCGGCCTGCACATCACTTCCCCGCTGTACTACGACGGCCAGGGCTTCATGGTGCCCGCCAAATCCGGCATCAAGGACGTGCGCCAGCTCAAAGGGCAAACCATCTGCGTGCTGTCGGGTTCCACAACCGAAAAAAACCTCGCCGACTTTTCGCGCGCCAACAATCTGGCCTTTAAACCGGTCGTGTTTGAATCGCTCGACGCGCTGATCGGCGCCTATTTCGGCGGTCGCTGCGTCGGCTACACCACGGATGCATCGGGCCTCGCCTCGGTGCGCAACAAAGAAGCCAAGAGCCCCAAAGATCACGTCATCCTGCCGACGCTCATCTCAAAAGAACCGCTCGGCCCGATGGTCCGACGCGGCGACGACGAATGGTTCGCCGTCGTCAAATGGGTGATCTACGGTTTGCTCGAAGCAGAGGAATACGGCATCACTCGCGCCAACGTCGACACCATGAAAGCCACCAGCCAGGATCCCGCGGTCCAGCGCATTCTCGGCGCGACAGAAGACAGCGGCAAGCTCCTCGGCCTCGACAAAGACTGGATGGTCCGTGCGCTCAAAACCAGTGGCAACTACGGCGAAATGTTCGAGCGCAATCTTGGCCCGAAGACGGCAATTGGTCTGCCGCGCGGCCTGAACAATCTTTGGAATCAGGGCGGGTTGATGTACGCGTATCCTATTCGGTAATGGGATCCCGCTAAGCCGACGCCATTCGAAGGCGTCGCGCCTCCTCTTCAAAGCGCGCGTCCTCAATCTGATCCATAACCCCTTCCAGATCAACCGGCCCCGTTTGGTGTTCGTATTGGCCGGTGAGCGGAACCGTCGGATCAAGCAGGCCGCGTTCGTACAGGTCCCAAATCTCATGACCGTAGTCAGTCTTTAGTAACTCGGGGGCCGCACGTCCGAAGAAGTCGCGCAGATTTTTGACATCGCGCAGCAGCATGCGCTTGGCGTGGTTGTTACCGGCCGCATCCACTGCCTGCGGTAGATCTATGATTACCGGCCCGTCTGCGGCGAGCAGAATGTTGAACTCCGACAAGTCACCATGCACGACACCCGCGCCGAGCATGCGCACGACCTCGGTCAACAGCGTCGAATGATGTTTCCTGGCCTCCTCCGCAGTAAACACGCAATCATTGAGTCGCGGCGCTGCGGCTCCGTCGGCATCAGCGACGAGCTCCATGAGCAAGACGCCTTCGAGAAAGTTGTACGGCTTCGGCACGCGAACGCCCGCCGCCGCGAGGCGATACAGCGCATCAACTTCGGCGCTCTGCCACGCCTCTTCCATCGCCTGACGACCGAACTTGCTGCCCTTCGCCATCGCGCGCGCGGCTCGGGTGTTCTTGACCTTGCGGTTTTCGGTGTAGTCGACGGCCTGCCGAAAGCTGCGATTGGTCGCCTCTTTGTAGACCTTGGCGCAGCGCGTCTCGTCGCCGCAGCGCACGACAAACACCATCGCCTCCTTGCCGCTCATCAGCTGGCGCACGACGGTGTCGATCAGGCCTTCGTCGATCAGCGCTTGTAGTCTCTTGGGGGCTTTCATTGCCACCATTATCCCAGTGGAAGCGCGTAACGCCAACATCGCGCATAGACGCTGGCATTGGAGCGAACCGAGACGAACCGCCTGTCTAACGACGAAAGAGGAATACGCTAGCTACATAAATCAGGCGCACCCCATCAACGGGTGGACGAAAAAGGAGTGAATCATGAAATCAATCAAGCATTTGACGCGGGCGCTATTGGGTCTGCTCGTCACGGTAACAGCCTTTCCCGTTCTCGCTGCCGACTACCCTGCACCAAAGGAAGGCAGCTGGGTCGTACGCGATTTCCGTTTTCACACGGGTGAGGTGCTGCCCGAATTGCGGCTGAATTACACAACGGTCGGCGACCCGTCCGGCGAACCGGTACTGATTCTTCACGGCACCACCGGCTCAGGGATCGGCATGGTCAATCCCGCGTTCGCGGGCGAGCTGTTCGGCCCCGGACAGCCGCTCGATGCGAGCAAGTATTACGTCATCCTGCCCGACGCGATCGGTACCGGAAAATCTAGCAAACCGTCGGACGGTCTGCGCACCAAATTTCCGAAGTACAACTACGACGACATGGTCGACGCGCAATATCGCCTCGTCACCGAGCATCTGGGCATCAAGCATTTGCGGCTGGTGCAGGGCAACTCAATGGGCGGCATGCAGGTGTGGATCTGGGCGCAGAAATACCCCGCGTTCATGGACATCGCGGTGCCAATGGCGTCTTTGCCAACGGAAATGTCGAGCCGCAACTGGATGTTGCGCCGTCTGATCGTTGACTCGATCAAGAATGATCCGGAATGGATGGGCGGCAATTACACGACGCAGCCGAAGAGCCTGCAATTTGCCTCGGTGTTTTACGCGACGGCGACTAACGGTGGTAATCAGGCCCTTTTCAAGGCAGCGCCGACACGGGCCAAGGCTGACCAAATCCTGAACCAGCGCCTCACCGCGCCATTTGCGGGTGATGCCAACGATCACCTCTATCAATGGGAATCGTCAGGCGACTACAACCCGTCAGCAGGGCTTGAACGCATTCAGGCCACGCTGCTAGCCATCAATTCGGCGGACGATGAACGCAACCCACCAGACGTCGGCGTGCTGGATCGTGAGATCAAGCGTGTCAAAAACGGTCGCGTATTGTTGATTCCGGGCAGCGACCAAACCGCAGGCCATGGCACAACGGCGCAGGCGAAGTTCTGGAAAAAAGAACTGGCCGACCTGCTTCAGACTGCGCCGCACTTGGCGAAATAGGTGCTCAGCTAGCGTGGCGCGGATCCTGCCCGTGCACAATGTGAATCACGTATTCGCTGATGTTCTTCGCATGGTCCGCGACGCGCTCTATGGCTTTTGCCAGGAACGCCACGTCGAGCCCCGCGCCAATGGTGCGGGGGTCTTCCATCATGTAGGTCACGAGCAGGCGCATGATGCGATCAAACTCATCGTCAACCGCCGTGTCTCGGCCAATGACTTCGCTCGCTGAAACAACATCGAGTCGCGCGAACGCGTTGAGCGCCTCCTTCAGCATTTCCTGCGCCAACGCCCCGATGTGCTTAACCTCGTTCAGGCGCAGAAGCTGAAATCGCTCTGACGCCTGAAACTGTGCGGCGCGCTGGGCTACTTTTTTGATCTCGTCGCCGATGCGTTCAAGGTCATTGACTGCCTGCATCGTGCAGATGATTTGACGCAGGTCGACTGCTGCGGGCTGGCGCTTGGCGATGATTTCCATCCCTTTGCGATCCAGTTCGATCTGCTTGTCATTCACACGCTTTTCTTCGCGTATGACGACTTCGACCAACTCCTCTTCGTGCGAAGCGATCGCTTCCAGCGCCCGCTCCAGCTGTGCTTCGACCAGCCCGCCCATTGCGAGCAGACCGCTCCTCAAGTCTTCCAGTTCGATCTCGAATTGTTTTGAGGTGTGTTCCATGCGATTAACCGAACCTTCCTGTGATGTAGTCTTCAGTGCGCTTGTCTTTGGGTTTAACAAAGATCTGCGCCGTCGGTGTGAACTCGACCAATTCGCCGAGATACATGTAGGCCGTGTGTTGCGACACACGTGCTGCTTGTTGCATGTTGTGCGTCACGATCACGATGGTGTAATCAGTGCGAAGTTCGCTGACCAGCTCTTCGATGCGGGCGGTCGAAATTGGATCGAGCGCGGAGGTCGGCTCGTCAAGCAGCAACACTTCCGGCTTCACCGCAATACCACGCGCAATGCACAGACGCTGCTGCTGACCACCTGATAAAGACAAGCCACTCTGACTTAGTTTGTCCTTGGCTTCAGTCCATAGCGACGCCTTTTTCAGTGCCCATTCCACGCGCTCATCCATGTCGCTCTTCGAGAGATTTTCGTAGAGCTTCACGCCAAAAGCGATGTTGTCGTAGATTGACATGGGGAAAGGCGTTGGCTTCTGAAACACCATGCCGACCGAGCCGCGCAGTGCGTTCAGATCGTACTTCGGGTCGAGCACATTTTGTCCGTTGAACAAAATCTCACCCTCGGCGCGCTGACCCGGATACAGCGAATACATGCGGTTCAACACACGCAGCAAGGTTGATTTCCCGCAGCCCGAAGGCCCGATGAATGCAGTCACCTGCTTCTCCGGAATTTCGAGTGAGATATTGCGCAAACCCTGAAACGTCCCGTAGAAGAAATTCAGGTTGTTAATCTTCAGTTTGGTCGCTGTGCGTTCGGCAACAGCGCTGTCCCCGAGGCTGACTTGAAATGCCATGTTGGTAATCCCGACTATTGTGTTTTCTGGCGGAACACGGTGCGCGCCAGGATATTTAGAAGCAATACGGTCAGCGTGATGAGCAACGCGCCAGCCCAGGCCAGACGTTGCCAGTCCTCGTAAGGGCTCATCGCGAACTGGAAGATCACCACCGGCAAATTCGCCATCGGCGCGTTCATGTCGGTGCTCCAGAACTGATTGTTGAGCGAGGTGAACAACAGCGGTGCCGTTTCACCGGACACCCGCGCCAGCGCAAGCAGAATGCCGGTGATCACACCACCGCGTACCGCCTTGAGTGTTACTTTCAACACCACTTTCCACATCGGCGCGCCAAGCGCAACCGCCGCTTCACGCAGACTGTTGGGCACCAGCATCAACATATTTTCTGTCGTGCGTACGACGACTGGCACCGCGATGATCGCCAACGCCACCGCACCCGCCCAGCCCGAGTAATGCTTCACCTGAAACACGATGAGGGTGTACACGAAGAGACCAATCACAATCGACGGTGCGGACAACAGAATGTCATTGACAAACCGCGTGACCTTTGCGATCCAGTTGTCGCGACCGACCTCGGCGAGATAAATGCCCGCCATGATGCCGACGGGCGTCGCGATCAGCACCGAAGAGCCCACCATTAATACGCTGCCGAAGATCGCGTTAGCAAGCCCACCATCAGAGCCCGGCGGCGGTGTCATCTGGGTGAACAGTTGGGGGCCAAACGCAGCGAGCCCTTTGCCGAATAGCGTGATCAGAATCCAGATCAGGAATACCATGCCGAACGCCATCGTGGCCATCGACATCGTCATGTTGAAACGGTTGACCCACACGCGACGACGATAGATCGGATTGTTCGCGCGGTCATTGCTGATCGCTGTTGCTGCGTTGCTCATGTGCGCTTTCCTTCACGCTTGGCAAGACCCGCCAGCATCCAGCGCGACGCCGCCAATACGCAGAACGTCAGGATGAAGAGAACCAGACCAAGAGAAATCAGTGCGGACAAATGCAGCGGGTCGGATGCCTCGTTAAATTCGTTTGCCAGCGACGACGCAATCGAGTTGCCCGGATCGAAAAGCTTCAGCGAAATGTTGTACGCATTGCCGATCACAAACGTCACCGCCATCGTCTCGCCCAGCGCGCGGCCCAGCCCCAACATGACGCCGCCGACCACGCCGGTTTTTGTGTACGGCAGCACCACGTTCCACATGACTTCCCAGGTGGTCGCACCGAGACCATAAGCGGACTCCTTCAGGATCGCTGGCGTTGTTTCGAACACGTCACGCATGACGGACGCCGTGAACGGAATGACCATCACGGACAGGATGATCCCGGCAGAAAGCACACCGATGCCGATCGGCTGCCCCTGAAACAAAATGCCAACTACGGGCAGTTTGCCGACAGTCGCCGTGAGTGCGGGCTGCACGTATTCGCCAAACAGCGGCGCGAAAATAAACAGGCCCCACATGCCGTAGATGATTGAAGGAATCGCCGCCAGCAATTCAACAGCGGTGCCGAGTGGTCGCTTCAAAATCGGCGGGCACATTTCGGTCAAAAAGATGGCGATCCCGAAGCTCACCGGCACCGCGATGACCATCGCAATGGTTGCAGTGATGATCGTGCCCCATAGTGGCGCGAGTCCGCCGAACAGGCTGCGTACGGGATCCCACGCGCCATCAACAAGAAACTTGGGCCCGACCTGCGTAATCGTCGGCCATGCGCCGTAAACCAGCGAGCCGACAATGGCGAGAAGGGTAACGAGCACCAGCAGCGCAAAGAACTGCGTACTGCGCGCGAAGATCGCGTCCTGCAGCGCAAAGCTGCGGGTTGAAGCGGCATCCATGGTCCGGCTTTCTAAGAATGTGAAGCGTTGGCGATTCTGGAGAAACAAAACCCGCGAAGTCGCGGGTTTTGTGAGCTATTTCAGTAGCGCGTAAGTTGGCTCTG
>JAYWAQ010000696.1:0-8675 GCA_043782305.1 Burkholderiales bacterium | reverse complement strand
CCGAATCGATCAGATCAGCCCATCCCGCGTGATGATAGAAATGGCGCGCAGCGAGCGGAATATCGATGTCGCGACTCTCGCGAATCGGCTTGCCGTTGTCCATCGACTCCAGTACCGAGAAAAAGCGCTCGCGCTTTTGTAGCAAGCGGGCGAGGGCGTAGAGGTAACGTGCTCGCGCGTTGCCCGGTAGCGCGGACCAGCGCGTGAATGCGCCGCGCGCAGCGGAGACCGCCGCATCGATTTCCTGCTTGCCGCCTTGCGCGACGGCGGCAAGTTTTTCGCCCGTCGCCGGCGCGATCACGCTGAACTGTGCACCATCGGCCGACCCAACAAACTCACCATTGATGACATGATTGAACTGCCGATGTTTTCCGTCCAGCCATGCCAGCACTTGATCGTTCGCTTCGGGTGCAAGGCCGTAGTCCATCGTTTTTAGAATTTCAGTTACTTTTGACATGGCGCTTATGCGATAGCGTGACGGTTGGCTGCGGAGTAGCGTCCCGTGACGTAGTGTTCAAGTTGTCGTTCGATATCGCCTAGCATCGAGCTGGCACCGAAGCGGAAGAGGGATGGGCCGAGCCAGCGATTGCCAAGTTCTTCCTTGATCAGTGTGAGCCAGGCGAGCGCGTCCTTGGCGCTCTTCAAGCCACCGGCTGGTTTGAAGCCCACAGCAACGCCTGAAACTTCACCGTAATCACGCAGCGCGCGCACCATCGTCAGCCCGACGGGCAGAGTCGCGTTCACATCTTCCTTGCCGGTGGAGGTTTTTATGAAATCCGCGCCGGCCATCATTGCCACCCAACTGGCGCGATACACATTGCGCAAACTCTTCAGATCGCCGGTTGCCAGAATCGCCTTCAAGTGCGCCTCGCCACACGCCTCGCGCATCGCTGAAATTTCGTCGTACAGCGCTTGCCAGTCGCCGCTGAAAACAGTGGCGCGACTGATGACAATATCGATCTCCTTCGCACCTTCTTCCACAGCGTAGCGAATCTCGGCGAGGCGCAGTTTCAGTGGCATCAATCCCGTGGGAAAACCCGTGGCGACTGAGGCCACCGGAATGCCACTCCCCTGCAAGGCCCTAACTGCGCTCTTCACCATCGTCGGATACACGCAGACCGCACCCACTTTGGGCATGGCGTCGAGGCCGAGCGCCTCCACCAAATCGGTGCGCAGTGGCATGCGTGCTTTCGCGCACAGCCGCGCTACGCGATCCGGCGTGTCGTCACCGGAAAGGGTGGTCAGATCAATACAGGTCAGCGCCTTGATGAGCCACGCCGCTTGCCATTCTTTCTTCACGGAACGACGGGTTGTCAGCGTTGCAGCACGACGCTCGACAGCGCTCAGATTGACGCGCGCACTGGCGATCAGATCAAGGTTGAGCGGCATGCCTGCATTACGAATCCCGTGCGTGGGCGCAAGGTGCGCTGCAACCGGTGCGCTTGTGTTCATGATTTCCTCACATTTCCGCTGCGCTGTGCGCAGCGCCGCCTATTAACTGCGCTTATGCGTCCAATCGTAACGGATTGCGCGCAGGCTGAACTCGCCAAGGTAATATAAGCAGCTAGGGAAACGCTGATCAAGTGGCTGCGACGGCGCATTACTTCGTTGTGTGGTGCTCGGAATCCTCATGTACCAGAGCGTACATTCCGGTTCCTGCGCGTCACACGCCTCGTACTGCATCCGTCTCGCTCACTTGTTGAGCGCTTCCCTAAGTCAATTGTGTCGATTCCACACCCTGCGACGCATCGTCCGTGACGACGAAATTGCGTAGGACAGTGACCCTGTGCCTGTGTCGAAGTTGGCGCGCGCAGCGCCGCCAAAGCTAAATCAAGCTTCGCCGTCCCAGTAGTTCAGATGATCTTTCACGCGGTGCATGCGGCGGCCTTGCATCAGCGTTTCCGGCTTGTGATCGGTGAATACGCCGTACTTTTCCGAATCGGGATATTCGCAGATTTCAGTCGCGGCCTGGGTGCTGGCCGAGAGGTATTTCAGCGGCGCGTCGGAGGTGTTGATGATCTGATGCGGATACTCAGGCCCGGCCGGAATGAACATCACATCGCCCGCCGAAATCGGCAGCATTTCACCGGCAACGCGCAGCGTGCCCGAGCCTTCGAGCACGATGAACATTTCCTCTTCGACGTAGTGAAAGTGATATGGGCAGGCGCGCTTGCCGGGCGGCACGATATCCACCGACAGGCCCATCTGTTTCGCCGCAGTGTCCTTCGCCAGACGCTTACTGGAAACGCCGTCATAGTGCGGCGCGCGGTCCATGGTTTCCCATGTTGCATCCTGTGATGCGAAGCTACGAATCAGTTTGTTGCGGAGTGTTTCGGCATTGGACATGGCTGGTTCCTTCTCAAGCAAATGAGCGCATCATCGAACGCTCTACGGGGTCGGCATCAGCGTCAAAATTTCAATCATCACGCGCTCGGTGGCGTCTGACATCCAGACCTCGCCGTCCTGAATCATGCATTGCAATTCCATACCGCGCTCGGCCATCGCCGAGAGCGCCTTGCTGCTTCTTGAGTCGACGGATTTGATCGTGAGCTTGTCCTGTTTCGCGAGTGCGTCCTTGTTCGCCTGCCACCACGCATCGACGGTTTTTCCACCGCCATAAGCGAGCAGCACGACCGCGTCAGAGCGCCCACAAGCGCGTCGCAACAGACGCTCTTCGGGCAGTCCCACTTCGATCCAGCGGATGATGCCTCCGGTCAAATCATGCTCCCACAATGCGGGCTCATCGTCGCTGGAAATGCCCTTGCCGAACTCCAGTCGCTCGCTCGCGTAGAGTGCGAATGCGAGCACGCGCACCATCATGCGCTCGCTCGTCTCGGACGGGTGTCGCGCGAGCGTCAGCACATGGTCGGCGTAGTAGCCGCGATCCATGTCGGCGACGTTGAGGCTGCCTTTGAAAATCGTTGACTTGATTGCCACTGGTTAGACTTTCACGAACAACGTGACCAGCGCATCGTCGCCGACTTGACGACTCCAGTGCCCGTGCACCGTGGCGTCAAACGTCGCGCCTTCGGGCAAGGTATCCGCCGAAAAAAAGTGCTGCCCCGCGGTGAAGATGCGTGAGCTGCCGTCCTGCAAACCAATCTCCATCTGACCGCCGAGAATGAACACCCACTGGGCTTTCGGCGAGCAATGCCATGCGCTGCGAAAGCCAACGGGACTGTGCCGCACCTGACAGCCACTTGCGGGCATCACGGCCGAGAGCATCGATTGCGACGTGCCTTCGGAGAGCATGATTTCGTGCTCGCGAAATTTTGCGCGGCCATCGTGATCGGTGAATAGTTCGACTTGAGTGAAGCTCGTCATCTTTTCTTTCCTCTTAAATGTGGGGTCAAACCCGTGCGCGGATTTTGCGTCAATTGATTGCGTCGTGGCCGCGCGAGTTGCGTCTGTTGGTACAAGCAGCTTTTCTCTGAAACGGCCTATTTCATTGGGCTACCCCAGATTTTATGCAATTATCGACTTTTAATCATTTGTGCTTCTAGACCATACAAAATAGCACTTGCATGAAAAAGCTGATACCTCAAAAATCACCGTGGCCTGGTCCCATTAGCCCGTGGACACAACCTGCGGACGCATCTGCTTGGGGTCGTAATAAAAGCGCTCGGTCGCGATCAAATCGCCACGCCATTGTTGATACGCCAGCTCGTCCAGACGAATCCATTGACCATCAGGACGCTCGAACGCGAACTGCCAGCGGATGATCGCAAAATCTCCGTCGACAAAAAATGGCCGTATACAGCGCGATAACACCTGCTTCACGCCCTGTAGCGCCTTCGTTTCATGCGCCACCAGAGCGTCGCGACCAACGCGCGGCGCGTCCAAGTTTTCCTGCATGGTGGCGTCCTCGGTGTAGAACGCAGCAATCGCCTCGGCGTGCGCGCCGGACTCAACCACCGCTATCAGCTGTTCAACGCGTTGCGCAGTGGGCATGCTTCGAGACTACTTAACCACGCCGCGCTTGCGGCGAATCGGCGCGGAGAATGGCGAATCAACGCGCTTGGTCTTGCTGACGCCTTTGCTTTCGGCAGCGACTTTTTCCTTGGCTGCTCGCAACACATTGACCGCCTTCATCGCCACCTCCGCCGCGGCCACGCGCTCGGCGTGCGCAGCGGCTTCCGCCGGATCGGGCGCATGTACGTTGATCGTCGTACCGGGCAACTTGACGAGTTGTCCGGCGCGAATCTTCGCGCTCTTGCGAAGCTCCAGCACGCCGTCCACCGTCACATTGCCCGACGCTACCAGCACCTTGCCCTCGGCACCGCTTCCGGCAATGCCCAGCACTTTGAACAGGTTGTGCAGTTCGATATATTCGTCGCGCAGCGTAAAGTGCTGCACCTCAATAGGCTTATTTTTCATGCTGCGGAGTATGGCACGAGCGCGGATTTTCCTACTCGGCCGTAATGCCCGCCTGCTTGATCAGCCGCGCATACTTTGCCAGCTGATCTTTGGTGGCTGTTCCAAGTTCTGCTGCGCTTGATCCGCGTGGCGTCAGGCCTTGCGCGATCAGGTTTGCACGCACTTCCGGATCTGCCAGCGCCTTGACGATTTCGGCGTTGAGCCGGTTGACGATTTCCTTTGGTGTGCCGACTGGAGCCATGACGGCAAACCACGAATTGAACTCGAAACCTGCCAGGCCGGATGCGCCGACCGTCGGGACGTCCGGGAATTGTGCGAGCGGCTTGGGTGTTGTCACAGCGATCAAGCGTAGCTTGCCCGCCTTGATCAGCGAATTGACGGTGGCCAAACCCTGAAACGCCATCGGCACATCGCCGCCCGCAACGCCCACCGCCGCCTGCGTCGCGCCCTTGTACGGCACATGCGTCATCTGGATACCCGCGCTTGAGGCGAACAGCGCAGCCGCGATGTGCTGCGGGCTGCCATTGCCGCCAGAGCCGTAGTTGAGCTTGCCGGGGGCGGCTTTGGCCGCAGCGATCACGTCGGCTGCACTTCGAAATGGCGCTTCGTTCTGTACGACGAGGCCCCATTCGACTGTGGCGACCAGCGAAACCGGTTCGAAGTCCTTGACGATGTCCCAGCCCATTTTGCTTTGCAAATTCGGCAGCATGGTCATGATGCTGTCGTTGAAGCCGCCGATGGTGTAGCCGTCGGGTGCGGACTTCGCGACACGATCAGCGCCGATGGCTCCGGCCGCGCCCGCGATGTTTTCGATCACGATGCTCTGGCCCATGTTCTGCGACATCTTTTGCGTGACGATGCGTGCCGCATTGTCCACGGCGCTACCTGCGGCGAGCGGCACGATCATGCGGATCGGTTTGGTCGGGTAGGCGCTTTGCGCTAGTGTTTGCGCGAACGGCAATGCGAGTAGCAGGCAGGCAGCGGCAAGCTTTGATGATTGCATCGTACGAGTTTTAAAGTGGGACATTGGCGTCTCCTTTTGTCGGTGGAACGTGTCGAATTACTGTTTATTTGATGCCTATGAGCCAGCGCTCAATCACCCAACGGTGCAATCCCCAGCTCTACCGCTAACGTGTCAAGTTGCGTCCACAGCGCTGGCGCGACCGGAATGCCTTCCGCCGCATAGCGCACACGCCGCGCTTCGCTTTGCTCGCCAGGCACCCAGATGCGCGGAACACCCGTCATACGCTCGCTCGCTCGCAAGTCGTGCGCCAGCGTGTCGACGCGCGCCTTGAACGCATCTACATCACCAAACGCGGAAATGTCTATCATGCAAATCGCCTGTCCGGTGTTAGTCGCCGTGGTGTCATCATGATTGAAATCGATCACCTCTTTGCCCATTGCCGCGCCGTTCAAGGTGCCCGCAAGGAGGCCCACGATGAGCGATAAACCGTAACCTTTGTAACCACCGATCGGCATCAAGAATCCTTCTTCAGCGCGCTTGGGGTCAAGTAACGACTGGCCGCTACGATCAATCATCCAGCCCTCGGGCATCATCTCGCCCCGTTGCGCTTTGGCCTTCACTTTGCCGTACGCGGCGACGGTCGTTGCCATGTCGAGCACGATTGGCCCCGCATTCCCAGACGGCACAGCCACGGCGATCGGATTAGTGGAAAGCAACATGTCCAGGCCACCCCAGGGCGGCAAATGATTGGCGTTGCCGACGGCGAAATACAGACCAATCATGTCGTGCGGCAGCGCCATGCGCGCATACAGCGATGCTGGCCCCGCATGATTGCTCCACTGCGAGCCCACCCACGCAATGCCCGTCACACGCGCTTTCTCGACGGCAATTTCCGCTGCGCGCTTCATGACCAGATGGCCCATGCCATTGTCGCCATCGACCAGCGCCATGCCGACGCGTTCCTGCACGATTTTGATTTGCGGGCGCACATTCACGCCGCCCGCGCGAATCCGCCGCGCGTAAGGCACCATTCGAATCACGCCATGCCCGTCCGATCCCTGCAAGTCGGCCTCGGCCATGAGCGCGCCCATCGTCTGTGCATCGGCATCGGGCATGCCGAGTTTCACGAACGCATTTGTGATGAATTGCTGGAGGTGAGCGAACGAAACTGTTTTCATGAGTTTGAGTGATTCATTGTGGATACGCAGACTGGCTGCGTAAGCATTGTTGCAGGCCGCGCGAGTCACCTCATGCGCGGAAACGTACAAATGAACTCGTCCGTCGTTGCAACAGACCAACTTGCAATAATCGACACTGACAACGGATCGTTGCCGACAATCAACAGGGACAAATTCCACATGCGCCATCTATCGCTTCGGTCGACGATTCGGTCGACCTTAACTGCAAGCATCGCACTGTGTCTGCAATCTGCGCACGCAGCCTCGGTTGCACCCATCGCCGCGGAGAACGGCATGGTCGTCACTGCGCAACATCTCGCGACAAAAGTCGGCGTCGATATTCTGAAGCGTGGTGGCAATGCGGTCGATGCCGCCGTTGCCGTGGGCTACGCACTTGCCGTGGTCTATCCAGCCGCAGGCAACCTCGGCGGCGGTGGTTTCATGACGATTCAGCTGGCTGATGGTCGAAAAACATTTTTTGACTTTCGGGAGAAAGCGCCGCTCGCCGCCACCGCGAACATGTATCTTGATAAGGATGGCAACGTGATCAAAGGTGCCAGCACCGCTGGTCATCTTGCGGTCGGCGTGCCCGGCACGGTGTCGGGAATGGAGCTGGCGCGCGCGAAGTACGGCACGATGAAGCGCGCTGCCTTGATCGCGCCGTCGATCAAATATGCGCAGAGGGGTTTCACGCTGGAGCAGGGTGACGTCGACATGCTGCGCACGGCCACCGCCAGCTTCAAGCTCGACCCGGCTACTGCTGCCATCTTTCTGAACAAAGGCGAGGCTTTTGCGCCGGGCCAGAAACTGGTGCAAAAAGACCTCGCAAGAACCCTACGCCTGATCAGTGCCAAAGGCGAGGACGGCTTCTACAAAGGCGCCGTTGGTGCTGCGATTGTGGCGTCCAGCCAAGCGGGCAAGGGCATCATCACGCAGGCCGATCTCGATCAGTACAAGGCACGCGAAATGAAGCCGGTGGAATGCGACTATCGCGGCTTTGGCATTATCTCCGCGCCACCACCCAGCTCGGGAGGCGTGATCATTTGCGAAATTTTGAACGTGCTTGAAGGTTATCCGCTGAAAGATCTGGGCTTCCGTTCGGCGCAGGCGGTGCACTATCAGATCGAGGCAATGCGCCATGCCTACGTTGATCGCAACAGCTACCTCGGCGATCCTGAATTCGTCAAGAATCCGGTAGATCGACTGCTCGACAAAGCCTACGCCGCAAAGATTCGCGCGGTGATCGAGCCGGCCAAAGCGGGGGTGTCACAGGTGATCAAGCC
Organism: Burkholderiales bacterium; assembly: GCA_043782305.1. Classification (GTDB taxonomy): domain Bacteria; phylum Pseudomonadota; class Gammaproteobacteria; order Burkholderiales; family Casimicrobiaceae; genus Casimicrobium. Next base: position 873 of record JAYWAQ010000696.1, on the reverse strand, counting down.
GGGCGTTGAGCCACATGAAGGCAGCAACACCACGCACTATTCCATCGTCGATAAATGGGGCAACGCGGTCGCCGTGACCTACACCCTGAACGACTGGTTCGGCGCGAAAGTGACCGCCGCTAAAACCGGCGTGCTCTTGAACAACGAGATGGACGATTTCACAGTCAAAATTGGCGTGCCGAATCTTTATGGACTGGTTCAGGGAGAGGCCAACGCCATCGCACCGGGCAAGCGTCCACTGAGTTCAATGAGCCCCACGATTGTGACTAAAGATGGCAAGCCCGTAATGGTCGTTGGCACACCGGGCGGCAGCCGCATCATCACGGCCGTTCTGCACACCTTGCTCAACGTAATCGACTACGGCATGAACGTGCAGGAGGCCGTGGACGCGCCGCGTTTCCACCAGCAGTGGTTGCCCGAGACGACCAATATGGACACCTTCGGCATCAGCCCCGATACACGAAAACTAATCGAAGCAATGGGACACAAGATCGGCGCTCCGCAGCCGCCCAATCACCTCGCAGCGATCCTCGTGGGCGCACCTTCGTTCGGCGGAAAGCCGGTTGGCAACAATCGTTTTTACGGTGCCAATGATCCGCGCCGCAATACGGGACTGGCGGCGGGGTACTAGCGACAGCGCGACGTATCAGGCGCGTGCTTCACCGCGTATCGATAGACGCAGTCGCTTCGGTCGCGAGACTGACTACCGCGCGCTGCATGCGTTCGCCGTCCTCGATGCCTTGTAGGTCGAGCACCTGAAGCGCGCGCTGGGGTCGCAGGGCAACCGTCAGTTTTGCCGTTGAACCACTGGCCACCCACGGTTTGGCCAGTGGTATTTCAAGGTTCTCGCGGAAGTCAATGACAAGCTCCTGG
>JAYWAQ010000695.1:0-8679 GCA_043782305.1 Burkholderiales bacterium | reverse complement strand
GCACTTGCGCCAACAAGCCGCCCAACTGATCCTGGCCAATGCCGCTCTTCGATAACAGGTCGCCCAGATTGCCGCCCGCACCACCCGGCGCTGATCCGCCGAGAACGCTACCGAGCAGGCCGCCCAATCCACCCATCCCGCCACCCATCCCGCCACCCATCGCGCCACCCATCGCGCCCATGCCGCCGGCTGCAGCCTGTTGCTGCTGGCCCGCGCCGCCCATCATGCCGCCAAGCACTTTCATGAGATCGCCGCCGTCAACGGGCATGTTTTGTCCCGTGCCCTGCCACGAATCGGCCTGTTGCCCAAGGCCACCCTGCTTCAACATGCCGAGCAAGCCACCCACGCCGCCCGCCTGTTGAATCAGGCCACCGATGACGGCGGACATGACGTCATGCTGCCCACCCTGATTGTTATTTCCGCCGCCCAGCACTGCGCCCAAAACACCGTCCAGTAAACCCATGATTCGTCTCCCGTTGTTATGAAATTTTGCGAGCTGCACAGTATCACAGCGGCAGCTAGGGCGCTAGCGCCGACAATCTGATTTTGCCTTGCTGTACGGTTTGCAGCAGTGACGCCGTAGCGTGCCCGTAACGCCGCGTTTAGTCGCCGCGTTGACTGTCCGCGCAGGGCATCTCCACTTCGCGAGCGGAAAGCAGGTCGCAAAGCCTGTCGAGATGCGGGTCATCGAGCGCCGCCGCGCGCAACGCAGCCGCAGTCTGGCAGAGGTAATCCGCACCGGAGCCGTAGTGGCCGCGACAGGTTGCGAGGCGCTCGACGACTTGTTCGTCGGAGAGACGACCGGCGTAGGCGTTCGACGCGTGATTCATCACAAAGCCGATGGCTTTGATCGGGCCATCTTCAGTTTTCGCATTGAGCCACTTGGCGACATAGCTTCCGCCGAACATTTCGCGCCGCCAGAGCAGCGACAACTCTTTGCGCGCCACGTTCGCACGCAGTCGGTACGCTACGCCTCGGCAGGCGCCGCCGCGATCCAGCGCCAACACCAAACCGGGGTTCTCCGGCGTGCCGCGATAGACGTTGCTCCACAGGCAAAACCGGCGATGAAACCCACGTACCGTCGCCGAGGTGCGACCGCTGTGTTCCATGCAGGGATTCCAGATGAGCGAGCCGTAGGCGAACACATGAACGTCGCTTTGACCGTCCCATTCCTCAAGCATGCAGTCAAGCGATTCACCGAGCGCGACGTCGCAGAGCACTTTCCCGGCAAGCGGCGAATTGCGGATGGCATCGCGCGCATGATTGTTCTCGATGGCTTCACGGGTGATGCCAGTAAACGAAGCGGCGTGGCGCGTGGATCTGGGACTGTCTGAGCTCACGGATAAGAAGTTGGGGCTACTTTTTCTACGCGTTTTCGGTGTGATAGCGCGTTGCCAATTCAACTTCGCGCCTGCTTCCAAGAATAACGCTGACGCGCTCATGAAGTTGACCCGGTTGCACATCAAGAATGCGCTGGTGGCCATTTGTTGCAGCGCCGCCCGCCTGTTCGACGATAAAGCTCATCGGATTGGCCTCATACATGAGCCGCAGCTTACCGGGGCTAGAAGGCGTGCGCTGGTCGCGCGGATACAAAAACACGCCGCCACGCGTCAGAATGCGATGCACATCAGCGACCATCGAAGCGACCCAGCGCATGTTGAAATCCTTGCCGCGTGGGCCGGTTTTCCCTTGCAAAAGCTCGTCGATATAGCGCTTCACCGGCGGCTCCCAGTGCCGCATGTTGCTCATGTTGATCGCGAATTCCTGCGTCTCCTCCGGGATCATCATGTTCGACTGCGTGAGCACCCATGAACCCATTTCGCGATCCAGCGTGAAGCAGTGCACGCCGGTACCGACGGTCAGTACGAACACCGTCGTCGGGCCGTACACCGCGTAACCCGCCGCGACTTGCGTCGTGCCCGCGAGCAGAAAGGATTTTTCGGTCACCTCGGCCATCGCTTCCGGTGCGCGCAGCACGGAAAAAATGGTGCCAATCGACACGTTGACATCAATGTTCGAAGAGCCGTCGAGCGGATCAAACAAGAGCAGATATTCGCCCTTCGGATAGCGATTCGGAATCTCGTGAATCGTCTCCATCTCCTCGCTCGCCATGCCCGCCAGATGGCCTCCCCATTCGTTGGCCTCCATCAGGATGTCGTTCGAGATCACATCCAGTTTTTTCTGCGTTTCGCCCTGAACGTTCTCGGTGCCCGCGCTGCCGAGCACACCCGCCAGCGCACCTTTGCCGACGTTGACCGCTATCGCCTTGCAGGCGCGGGCAACGACTTCGATCAAAAGCCGCAATTCGGGCTGGATGGCGTTCGCCGAGCGCTGTTGTTCAACAAGAAACTGGGTCAGCGAGGTGCGGCGCATGGGGGCAGGGGATTTTGGGGTCATGGTGTACGACGAAATTGTACTGCCCCGGCGTAGAAAGCTTTTCGCTGAAAGTACGGCTGCACAGGGGTTAATTGGAATATTTTGCTAAAGTCGACTATCGCTATTTTATCGACGTAGCCCCTGTGCCAGCGGGGTTACACGCAAAAGCTATCCGTGTGAAACTAGGCCCGCGCCAGGTCGAATACGTTGCTCAACTGCACCGCACGGCGCGATGTGTCCTCGCCGCGCGCCTGCATTTCGGCGATCACCGAGCGCACGACATCAGCGGGCAAGCCGTGGGAAACGCTCTTGCGCACGATTTCTTCCGACAGGGTTTGATCGGGCAGGCGGATCGCAGCGCGCAAGCCAATCTGCACCGCCCCCGCCACCTGTGATCGAAAGAAAGCCGAGCGATCCCGGGCAAAGGCCTCGCGTGAATCGGGCAGCAGTGGCCCGCGATAGAGATCGAGCAGCGCGAGTGCCGTCTGCGCATAGCGAGAGTCGGCGATCAGAGCGTCAGCCGTCGGCTTCGCGCCCCAGCCAGCGCTGACGTAACCGCGCAACTCGTCCACCAGCGCCAGCGCTGCATGGGTGTCGCACCAGACGCGATTCAAATCAAAACTAATCTTGCCCTCGTGGCGCAGGAGCAGAGCGGCATCCGGCAACGCTTGTCGCAAGCGCGTGAGCGCCACATCAAGCGAGCGCATCGCCTTGTCGCCCTCAGCTTCAGGCCACAAGGCATCGGCCAGCCGTTGCGCCGCCACCGCAGCAGGCGCGTGCGCAGCGAGGTATTGCAAAATCTGAATCGATTTTGATTCACCCTTCTTGCCCGCCTCGTGCGCGCCTGCGGCAATGCCTTCGATGCTGAAACCGTCGAACAGCCGAACCCGCAAGAGCCATGGCCAGCTCACCGGGTGATCAGCAGGCGGCGGCAGTCCCTGCGCGTGAACATCCTCTGCAAACGCCACGGTGCCGAGTCCATGAGCAAAGATCGCGGCGACGACGGACTGCGTTATTTTTGGAAAAATTTGTGCATGATTCAGCGGCAAATGCCCGCCACAAATACGCAAATAGTCCGCTAACGATTGATGCAGAAGATCAGCCGCGACCGGGCCATCGACGCCATCGCTGCTTTGCGGATTCAGCGCAGCCGTGGCCTCAATCAGGGCGCACATGCGCTCGTACCCCAGCCGGTGTCCGGGCATAGATTTGGCAATGATCGCAAGGTAGATCGAGCGCGCGTCGGCGAGACGATTCAATCCCAACAGTGCCGCCGCCACACCGTTCTCATACAGCAGCGCAATCGGTTGCGGCATCTCAAGCGCATGCGCCAATTCGACACAGCGCTGCGAGTGAGCGAGCGACACGGAATATTCCCGTGACCGCAATGCACGGGTGCTGCGGCGGTAGTGCAGCGCCAGCACTTGCGAGGCCTCGGCGGGATCAACCAGCGCTTCCAGCTGATCGAGAATCTTCCCCGAACGCGCTTGGTCGCCCGAACGCGTCGCCGCCTCAAACGCGCCGCGATACACGAAAAATCGTAGCCACTGAACGGGTGCGCCATCGGGTCGATACGCATCGACATCGGTCATCAAACACTCCGGCGCAAACGCATCCGCCTCCGCCGCGGCCAGTCTGTTGCCCAAGTAGGTATCGGCCAGAGCAATTGAGGTGCGAAATATCAGTCGGGTAATGACCGGCAGTTCGGCATCGTCGAGTAGCGGCAGCAACACCTCCGCCATGCGGTGCAGGCGCGCACCGTCGCGCGCATGCTCAAACCATGGCGCCAACATCGTAGCGGCACGCAGTCTTGCCGTCTTGCTGATCGTATCGTCGAGCGCGAGGGTCACCAGCGCCTCGCCAATCGTGGCGGCCTCAGCCGTCTCCCCGCCGAACAACATCCGCGCGATCATCACGCCCGACAGACATTCGGTAGCCTCGTCTTTCGACAAGCGATTTTGCAACGTCGAATGCAGTGCGTTAATGCGCGGGAACGCACGCTGCATCTCACCAAAGCCGCTCCAAACCAATAAGCCCGTACCGTAAACACCGGCCAGCGCGCGAAACTCGGCAACCTCGTCGCCCTGAGCCTTCGCGGTTTGTGCAATCGCCATGAACTCGGCAATCGCCGCGGTACCGCGCATTTCGCGCACGACATGCGCCGCGGCAATTGCTCTGGGCAGCTCAAGCAATTGCGTCAGCCCCAGCGACGCGCACCAGGCCCCGACCTTTGCCGTGCCAACATGCGTCGACAGCGGCCCCAGCTCCGCGCGTAACAAATCGCGCGCAGCCTCCAGCGCGCCGGTTTGAATCAGCGCGTCAATGGATTGCGCAGTACTGTCGATCTGGCGCATCGTAGAGAAGCTCATGGCGGAATGTTTAGCATTATCGCGGCAGGGTGGCGGTATCGGACCGAATCATTTCGCACAGGCCATGAAAAATCTGGAAGGTGGTCATCGTGATGAGAGCAGCGTTCATTTCTTGAGCAAATAGTTGGGATTGCCCATCGCCTGGCAGGCACGACATGTCGCGTCGATCGTGGGCTTCCAGTTCGCCGCAAGCGCTCGCGCAGTGGCGAGCTGCTTGGCGCTGAGCTTTGCGCCCACACGGTCGCGAATGTCGCCGATGGAGGGCGTGTTTCGCAGCATGTCGCCCATATCAAGTGCCTCGTCGGGACGATCATTCACCGTGTCGTAGATTTTTTGGTGAAGAAATTCGCGAATCTCTTGAGCTTTAAGCGCAGCCAGATGATCCCATCGGAACGCCTCGACGGGATCGAGCTTCACCGGAGAGCCAGAAGCGTAAAACATCGCGAGCAGATTCTGAGCGCCAGCATCACCGCGCTCCGCGCCGCGTCGCGCGTAGTACAACATTGCTTTCATGTCCTTCTCGATGTTCTCGCCCGCGTAGAGCTCCATGCAGTACAGAAAGTTTGCCCGTGCATGACCGAGATCGGCGGCGCGTTTGTAGTAGCCGAGCGCACGGGGTTTGTCGCCGGATCCGTACGTTTCTCCCTGGTAATACAGTGCACCCAGCCGATACAGCGCATCGGGGTTGCCGAGTTTCGCAGCGGCTTCGTAGTCAACCAGCGAGGCGTTCCAGTCCTTTTTCTGCAGCCGGGTTTCCTCGGCGCGCGCGAACTCTGCGCCACCGGCCACTGCGCTGCCGGCCGTCGCCGCGCCACTTGACCCAGCGACCAAAAGCGGAAACACGCAACAGCCGAGGCGTGCGACGCGATAGATTTGCGTGCAGAGTTTCATGAAGACCTTGGTATCGTGTGGATTCGCGGATTTACCTTGCCGAAGTCACGCTCATTTCTCGTAGTAGTAATAGCAACCAAACAGCGTCTTCGCGCTCGTTCCCTTAGTCACCTCAGTGAGCGTCAGCGTCTTTCTTTCTGCCAATGGATAGCCACAGTCGCGTGTGTTTTCGTGGAAACTGCATTCGGTGATGCGTTTGCCCGTCTGTTTTTCGAGACCCGCTTTGACTTTGTCGAATTCAGCATTCACCACCACTGAGAAGCCGAGACCCATGCCCACGCTGCCGGGGTACACCTCAACGACGTTGAAATCCAGAAGCGTTAGCGGCTTCAGCGGCGTGTAGCCCGCAGTACCTTCAACTCGTTTCAAATCGGAATTGATCCGATCCTTGTAGGGGCCGATCTTTGGCGGTATGTTTTTCCAGTCCAACCATGATTCCTGACAAGTCGCCAAGCTCAAAAATAGCTTGTCATCGGCAGCTTGAGCGCTGGAAGCTACGATTGAAAATAACAAAATAGCGGTGACGAGGCGAGTCAATTTCATGCTGGTCTCCGTGATCAGATTTAAGTGAAAGAGCATGGAGAGAGGCTAAGGCAGGTGACCCTACAAACCACTTACGTGACGCCATCGCCGAACATGTCACGCGATCGCTGTTGAAGTCCTGCGCTGTGAGCGACGGATGCGCAGACGCGCCATGGCGAGAAAAGCGACATCACAAACACAGTCGCCGAGCGCCAATAAATTCATGGAAAATTTGACCATCAAAATTACGCGACTAACTGCTCTACGGGCTTTGCTGCAGCCTTCATCGTGCCCGCCAACACGCTATAAACCACGATCCAGGCCGCTTTTACCTGCGGCGTAAATGCATCGCCTAACCCGCGTTGCAAGGTGTCCAGCAACGCTGCCGCCACGGTGTCGTAATGATGATCCTTCACGCCATAACCACCATGCCGGGCACCCAATCCTTTGAGCACCGGCATAAGCGTTTCCGGACGATCCAGATTAGCCACGGCAACGCCGATCATGGTCATCAGCTTGCTGCCTTGCGCTTTCATGTCGCCTTTAAAGAGTGCCTTGAGCGAAGGATCGAGTTCAAATAGTTTCGCGTACAACAGCTCCGCTGCGATATCGCGAATGGGGAGCACTTGTTGCCAGGATTGCTGGACGATTGGGATGGATGTGTTCATTGCGGTGTTGATATTTGAATTCAGTAGTGTCCCAACGTTTTCACGAGGAACGGTTGTAAGTTGATGATTTTGTTGTGTAAACAGCTGCTAATTTCTGGTCTCGATTTGAATGCCAAGGTGCGATATTGCACGGCTTTGCGGCTTCGGGTCGCGCCTGTCCATGCACCACGGCAAGCTCGTTTTCGCACAGCTCATGGCGCATCTGCCGCTGACCACGTTTCGCCGTTGTGTGGCCGTGCATCGCGGCGAACACAAGGTGCAGGACTTCTCCTGTCTCGATCAGTTTCTCGCCATGGCGTTCGCGCAATTGACTTGGCGCGAATCGCTGCGAGACATCGAGATCAATCTTCGCGCTCAGGCGCATCGGCTCTATCACCTGGGCTTTCGCTGCAACACCATTTCGCGCAATACGCTGGCCAGTGCCAACTCGGTGCGCCCTTGGCAAATTTATGCCGATTTCGCGCAGCGCCTGATTGCGACCGCACGTCCCATGTACGCCGACGAGCCACTGGGCGTGGACTTGAAGGCCACCGTCTACGCGCTCGATTCGACCACCATCGATCTGTGCCTGTCGGTGTTTACGTGGGCACCGTTTCGAGCAAAGAAGGCTGCCATCAAGCTGCACACGCTGCTCGATCTGCACGGCAACATCCCGAGCTTCATCCACGTCAGCGACGGCAAGATGCACGATGTCAACGCGCTGGACTTGATCGATTTCGAGGCCGGTGCGTTCTATCTCTTCGACCGGGGCTACATCGACTTCGCTCGCTTGTTTACTATTACTCAAGCGCAAGCGTTCTTCGTCACTCGCGCCAAGAGCAACATGAAGTTCAAGCGCCGCTACTCGCAACCCGTCGACCGCATGGGCACGAGCATTCTGTGCGATCAGACCGGTGTGCTCACCGGGTTCTACGCCAAGACCGATTACCCGACCGTATTGCGCCGCGTCGTGGTGCGAGAACCCGAGACCGGCGAGCGGGTGGTGTTTCTCACCAACAATTTCTCGCTCAGCGCGCCATTGATCGCGGCACTCTATCGTCAACGCTGGCAGGTGGAGTTGTTCTTCAAATGGATCAAGCAGCATTTGCGAATCAAGCGTTTCTTCGGCCAAAGCGAGAACGCCGTGAAGACACAAATATGGATTGCTGTGGCCACCTACGTGCTCATTGCGATCTTGAAAAAACGTGCCGCGCTGCCGCATAGCCTCTACGAAATCCTACAAATCTTGAGTTTGAACATGTTCGAAACAACCCCAATCAATCAACTACTTACGCCGCCCTCCGAGAATCACGACAACCACAACGCGTCGTTTCAGCTTTCTCTCCTATGAGAAACGTTGGGACACTACTGATTTGAATTGAAGAAAATACCGATGGAAAATGCATGATGAGCGTCACCAGAACTGCCACCACGGCTTGTTGGCGGATGACTGCGTGGCACCAGACGTAGACGTGCTCAGCGGATTGCCGATGTGAATCGTGTGCTCCATCTCATCCTTCGGATGCCAGCCGTTGTTGAGCCGATCATTGAGATATTGCATGGCGGTTTGCGTCTGATAGGTTGCGTCCTCCCGCGTCGCTTTCGTCGCGTCGTCAGAAAGCAGTCCCTTGACCATCGCGACGTAGTGCTCCTCGCCGCGTGTCAGATTGACTGTCCACATCGTGCCTTCACGGCTTGGTCCGTCGGGCATTTTGAAATGAGCTGCGAGGCCGCTGGTAACGCTCATTGACCAGGGTTGTTCAGGCATGTTTGTCTTCAACGATCTGGGATAGGATAAATGTCATGATGTTTGTCGTTTCCAGCGGCTTGTTGTTTCAACGGGCTGGCATCAACGAAGGTGCAGATGAAGCCGG
>JAYWAQ010000694.1:0-3141 GCA_043782305.1 Burkholderiales bacterium | reverse complement strand
GCGATTTGGGACGGCAAGACGCTCAGGTTTCGCAGCGGGCGCGTGGTCGCGGCGCCGGCTTGGTTCATCGCGAAGCTGCCGCCAGAAGCGCTGGACGGCGAGCTGTGGCTTGCGCGTGATCGCTTTGATGAGCTGTCGGGTATCGTGCGAAAGGCTGTACCGGTTGACGCCGAATGGCAGCGCCTGAATTACATGATTTTTGAGTTGCCGCAACCAGAAGGTGCGGCACCCGTGCCGTTCAGTGCACGCGCGATTCGCATCAAGGCGATTGTCGAGCGCGCCAATTTTCCGGCGTTGAAAGCCGTCGATCAGCATCCGGTGAAAGATCGTGCTGCCTTAAAACGAGAGCTCGACGCCGTGGTGAAAGGCAGGGGCGAAGGTTTGATGCTGCACCTTGCCGATGCGCCTTATGTGACGGGCCGCAGCGACGTGTTGCTGAAGTTAAAGCCGCTGCTCGACACCGAAGCCACGGTGGTGGCGCACATTCCCGGAAAAGGTAAATATTCGGGACAGATGGGCGCGCTTTTGGTAGAAACGTCAGCCGGATTGCGCTTCAAACTCGGCACCGGATTTTCGGATTCGCAGCGCGCCAATCCACCACCTGTCGGCGCGCTGGTCACCTACACCTATCGCGACGTGACGCCCGCTGGCAAGCCACGCTTTGCGAGTTTTTTGCGGGTTCGTGACGACCCCTGAGCCTGGAAACCAATTCGAGCGACACAGGTTAGTGTGCTCACTAGAACAGCCGCCGACAGGCTCGCTCAATCGTCGCGCACGCGACGACGCGTAGGCGAGCAAATGCGCGCGGACTCATCGCGATGAGCGACCGTTGGTGTTGGTACTTTTGGCGTGTCGACAATTTCGCGCGAATTATCGATACGACGTCTCACACTGTGGACGATGCGGTGCTGGGGGCGGTTGCGCGCTCTCTGTGACGCAATCCGCGCAATTCCGATATTGCAACGGGATTATCGTGACTTTAGCCCTATGCCGCCGCCACGTGCGTTCGGCAATCAGCCGATCTTGCCGTCGTTGTTCAGGTCTTTACCCGTCAGTTTTTCAGCCGCTGCCAGCGTTGCGTTCCCTGCCTTTTCCGCGGCGTCGCCCATCGTGGACGCTGCGCCTTTGCCCGCGTCCGCAATCGAGCTCCCTGCTGCCTTCGCCTTGTCAGCGGCAGCACTCGTACCTTCAGCCACGGCATGGCCAGCGCTCCTGGTGGCGGTCACTGCATCACCGGCTAAATCTTTTGCCTTGTGCGCAACCGTGCTCGCACTTTAAGCGACGACGTGACCCGCAGCTTTCGCGGTGCGTGCAGCGGCGCTTGTGGCCTCTTTGGCCTTGTCGAGCGCGGCGTGTGCTGCGTCCTTAGCTTTGACAAATAGGCTCATGAGAACTCCCGGATGAATTGTGAAAGCGCGAGTGTAGGCGCAGACGGAGACGATGCGTAGCGTTGCGTCGTGGATCAATGCATTTTCGGAATTGTCAGGCCGACAGCAAACACGCGGCTACGCCCGCTACACTTGGGCGACAAGCACCACGAGGTGCGGGAGGCGCTGGCAAACGATGGCATCAGTTACTTTATCCAAAGTATTAAAAAATTACGGTGCTACCAAGGTTGTGCACGGTGTCGACATCAACATCGCGGATGGTGAATTTTGCGTGTTGGTCGGGCCGTCGGGCTGCGGCAAATCAACGCTCCTGCGGATGGTGGCTGGCCTCGAAGAAATCACCGGCGGCACCGTCGCAATCGGCGACAACGTAGTCAATGAGTTGCCGCCGAAAGAGCGCGATGTGGCGATGGTGTTTCAAAGCTATGCGCTCTATCCGCACATGTCAGTGCGCGACAACATGGGCTTCTCGCTGATGCTGGCGAACAAGCCGAAGAGCGAAATTGATCAGCGCGTGAATCAGGCGGCCGATATTCTGAGCTTGACCCCTTATCTTGATCGTTTGCCGAAGCAGCTCTCGGGTGGGCAGCGCCAACGTGTGGCAATGGGCCGCGCCATTGTGCGCAAACCGCAGGTATTTCTGTTCGATGAGCCGCTGTCGAATCTCGACGCGAAGCTGCGCGTGCAAATGCGCACCGAGATCAAGGCGTTGCATCAGCGTCTGAAGGTGACGAGCATTTACGTGACGCATGACCAGATCGAAGCGATGACGATGGCCGACAAAATCGTCGTGCTGAAAGATGGTCGTGTCGAGCAGATCGGCGCGCCGCTAGATTTGTATGATCAGCCACAGAACGTTTTCGTCGCCGGCTTCATTGGATCGCCTGCGATGAATTTTTTGAACGGGCATCTCAACGGTGACGGCACTGCGCTGGTGTCCGGCGCTACCTTGCCTGCCGTCTCGGGAAAAACAGGCGAAATCACGTACGGCGTGCGACCTGAGCATTTGAGTTTTGGCGCGGAAGGTCAGGGTTTGAAGGCAGTCGTTGATGTGGTCGAGCCGACGGGAGCGGACACGATGGTCGTTGCCCATGTCGGTGCGGATTCAGACAAAACCGAGGTGCAAATTACGCAGCGTGATCGCGTTTCGTGCAAGCATGGCGACACCGTTTGGCTGGTGCCCGACGCGTCGCGAATTCATCTGTTTGATAACGCCACGGGGCGGCGGATCAATTGATTTTCTGGGTACAGCTTTTTACTGGAAGTGCCGTTTCATTGGGGCTGATTGCGATATTTGCTGATTGTCGATAAGTGGCTTTTTCTGCATCTACCCGTTGTACAAACGTCAATTCAACGAAAAGCTGATTCGGTGAAGGTGCTCGTTTGTGTGCCGGTTTACGACGGCTTTTCCAGCGTTGAACGTTGTCTTGCAGCCTTGGCCGCCGCGCCGGGTCACGCGGAATTTCGGGTGGTCATCATCAACGACGCGTCGCCCGACGAACGCATTGCGCTGATGCTCAATGCGTTTGCCCTCGCGAACCCGCGAATGCAGGTTCGCCACAACGCGATCAATCGCGGCTTCACGTGGAACGTCAATCAGGCGTTTGCGGCGGCGAGCGCTGACGAGCACGTGTGTCTGCTAAATTCAGACACGTTGGTGACGTCGCACTGGCTTGATGAAATGCTCACGTGCGTGACTGTCGACGAAAGTATCGGCACCGTCACGCCGTTCTCCAACAACGCGACGATCTGC
>JAYWAQ010000693.1:0-3152 GCA_043782305.1 Burkholderiales bacterium | reverse complement strand
AGGCGGCCGCCCCCGCGGGTTGTGGCATTCAGTCGGCCGCAAGACAATTGCAGGACGGCGACACAATTGAGTTCGGCGGGGAATCGATCAAGGCGATTCACACGCCTGGTCATACGGCGGGGAGTATGTCGTTTCTCTGGCGTGGCAACGTGTTTACCGGCGACGCGTTGTTGATCGACGGATGTGGTCGCACCGACTTTCAGTCAGGCTCGGCCGACGTGCTCTACACCAGCATCACCGAGCGATTGTTCACGCTACCGCTGGAAACTATCGTGTGGCCGGGGCACGACTACAAGGGCCGTAGGCAGAGCACGATCGGCCATGAGCGCAGTCACAACAGTCGTCTGGCCTACAAAACTCGCGCCGAATTTGTCGCAATCATGGACGCGCTGCACCTGCCAAAGCCACGACGCATCGACGAGGCCGTTCCAGCCAATCTGTGGCTGGGTGTGCAACACCACGCTGGCGCGGTGGATGATGATGCGCCGAAGGTTGCGGCAGGCTATGCCGGGGACGTGTCCCCTGAACTGGCATGGCGTTGGTGGCAGTCGGGGAAAGCGGTCCTGGTCGATATCCGCACTCAGGCCGAACGAGAGTGGGTGGGTTTTGTGCCCGACGCGCCCGTCGTTGCGTGGAAACAGTGGCCCGGCATGACCATGAATCCGGATTTCGATGCGCAGATTCGCGCGCTGGTCGATTCATCGGGCGGCAAGCCACTGGTGATGCTCTGCCGATCCGGCGTGCGCTCCATCGCGTCGGCCAAACGTGCGACCGAACTGGGCCTCACTGCCTACAACATTCTTGAAGGATTTGAGGGTGATCCTGATGCGGTGGCGCACCGCAGTTCACGCGGCGGCTGGCGCTATCGCGGTTTGCCGTGGCGGCAGAACTGAGAGACTTTCGCAGGACGCCGCGAGCGGCCCTGTACATTCTGGTTTAACCTACCATCACTTAAAAACTGGCAGCAAGAATATCGCGATGTTCACCGCAAACGCGGTCATCCACACCAGCGAGCGAGCCCGCTGTTGCGCCGTGACATAGAGCCAGATGTAGATCGCACGAAGCGCAATGAACGCAACCGCCAGCGCATTTGGCAACCAGCCAATTACGCCCAGCATGTGGCTCACGATCACAGCCGCAGCGAAGAACGGCAGGGCCTCCCAGCTATTTTCCTGTGCGGCCTGCGCCCAGCGTTTGAAGCCCTGCTGTTTTGCAAGCCAGTCGCGCGGATTGCGGTTGTCGTAGCCACCATCCTTGTGCGAAACATTCATGTCCCTGCCTTTGGCTAGGCCGGCGCAGACAATCGGCATGAGTGTTGCCAACAAAATGCAGAACAGCGCGATGGTCATTACGAGACTTTCTTCTAAATTTTTACTGACAGCTTATCGCTACAGCCCATACTGTATGAGGGCTAAACGCTTAAAAGTCTATGAATCGACTTGTGACGTTTGCGGGCGCTAGCCCCAATGCAGTGGGGCGTTAACCAAAAAGATGATGTCTACAGTCCCAGCGCCGCAATGCCCGCTTTGGCGATCTGAACGTCTTCCGACGACTTCACACCCGACACGCCGACAGCGCCCACGTAATGGCCGTCGACGATGATCGGCACCCCACCTTCAAGCGGTGTAACTGGCTGAACCGAAAGGAACGACACCCGCCCTTCGTTGATCATCTTTTCGTAAACCCCACTTTCGCGACGTCCGATGATGGACGTAATCGCCTTCTGCGGCCCGATCCAGGCCGACACCGGCGCTGCACCATCAAGCCGCTGCAACCACAGCAAATGCCCGCCATCATCAACGACCGCAATCGTCACTGCCCAATTGTTCTTCAACGCCTCGGCTTCAGCCGCCGCCGCAACCTTTTTAACGTCGTCAAGGGTCAATACGGGTTTCGTCTTCATACGGTTTTCTCTTTGAGTTTCATCAGTGCGGAATACTTGAGCAACAACTGTTCCTTGCTCTCAATGTGGTCGGCGTTGACCGGAATGCAGTCCACGGGGCAGACTTCTCGGCATTGCGGCACATCGAAATGGCCCACGCATTCAGTGCATTTCGCCGGGTCGATCACATAGATCTCCGAACCCATGCTGATCGCATCATTGGGACACTCGGGTTCGCACACGTCGCAGTTAATGCAGTCGTCGGTGATCATTAAAGCCATGCCGCCATTTTAGGCGGCGCGGCGTATCGTCCGAAAAGTGAAGCGCTACAAATTCACCGCCCAGGCCAGTTTCGCGAACACTTCCGTCGTCACGCGATCCGGCCGTCCGCTCGCGCGCTCGGCGCTCTGCGTCACGCCCAGATTGAACTCGCGACCCAACCCGCGCTTGTGCGAATAGACCAGCGACACAGCCTGCGTCTGAAATTTCGGTGTCACCGCAAACGAATACATCGCGGCGTTGCGATGCGACAGCGTGTGCTGCGCGATCAGGCGCAGCGTGTCCTGCGCCGTGATGTAGCCAACGCCAACCAACTGCACCGAGCGCTCATGCAAGCGCCAGCGTTGCGTCATCATGTCGTTCAAACGATAGTCGCTGACCTTCCACTCAAGCTCCGCGCGCTCGTGCGGCCGCGTGTTGAGCGTCACACCGGTAAACAGCATGCGCGCCAGCGAATCGCTCGCCACATCCACACCGCGCCCGCCCTCCATTTCAACAAACGCATAGGGCAGCCAGCCCCCCGGATTGCCCTCGCCCTTCACGTACACCGTTGGCACGTGATGCCACAAGCCGCCCTGCTGGACCCGCATGTAGTTTACCCACCGCGGTTGCAGGCTCCATTCCGAATTGCGATTACCGTTTACATACAACGACGGCGTCACATAGCGCGCAAGCGGGGTGCCGTCCCAGGCGTGTTGCTCTTTCGCGAAAATGCCGGGGCACAGGTTGTAGAAAAACCCCTCGCGCTTGCGGCACAGCCAGGTTTCCGCCTGCACCGAGCGATAACCGTTTTGTGTCACGATGGAGTTGTCGCTGCGAAAATTCGGCGATACCGAAGTCGCGTTGATCCACACATGCTCAGTGCCGGAATCGTAGTTGGCGTCGGCATACATGGCGTCGCCGTTGACGCGCTTCGACTCCACGCCATTGATCACGTCGCGCGTTTCGCTACCCACCACCTGTGCGCGCAGCCGCGTGTCGTTGTTGGGCT
>JAYWAQ010000692.1:0-3155 GCA_043782305.1 Burkholderiales bacterium | reverse complement strand
TCGCAACGCTTGTCGACGGAGCTCTATCAGCCGTTGTTGCCGTCGGAAATCCTGTTTCTGAGCGCGGGGGCAGAGCAGCGTCGGCGCATCGCCAATGTATCGCTGCGATTGCCCGACGGCAACACCAGTCGGCCCATCGCGCAGTTCAGCGGCATAGACACGCGGGCCTCGCTTGATCTCGGTGCGGCGTTCGGTCGTTACGGCGAATTTCGTATCGGTCCGCTGTTCGAGCGCGTGAGTATTTCTCCGACGATTGGTGATCTGAGTTTCACCGGCGTGCGCTCCAACGAATCAGGCATGCAGGCCGGAGTCGTGATCGACCAGCGTGACTCGGCCACGTTTGCGCGCAGCGGCTATCGCGTTGAAGCAAACGTGCACCGGGCGCTTACCGCGTTCGGTGCCAGCAGCAGTTTTTCGCGGTATCAATGGTCGTCCGAATACGCCAAAACCTTCGGCGAAAACACGGTGGACGTCGCGCTCAAATTTGGCGGTTCGTACAGCAAAATAGCCTCGGCCTACCCGTACTTTGAGCTCGGTGGATTTCTGCAACTCTCAGGCCTGCGCGCCAACGAATTGCGCGCCGATCAGATCGCGCTGTTCCGAGTCATGGGCTTTCGGAAGATTGCTACCTTGCCCGCCTTCGGGCGCGGTATTTACCTGGGCGGCTCGCTTGAAGTCGGCAGTACCGACGCACCGAACACCCCCAACGCAGAAGCCAAACGTATCTACGCGGGCAGCGTTTTTCTCGGGCTGGACACCTCGATTGGCCCGTTCTATCTCGGCTACGGCCAAGCGACTGGCGCGCGACGCAGCGCGTATCTGTTCCTCGGGCGACCGTAAGTTTTTTCGTTGCTAGAACCAAGCTGCCCGAGCGGCCCAAGTCCGCTTTTGCAGTTTACGGTCACGCTGGGGGCGACACGGCTTTGTAACCCGTCAACCCATTCATCCCAAGGATCCGCAAATCGTCGCGCGCGACTTTCGCGTATTACGGCATCCCGCTAACGTTCTTCCATACCCAAATCACCTCGGGAGAATCTCATGAAAACAGCCATCAAATCGCATTCCATCCCCATCGCATTTCGTTCCGCAGTCACGCTTGTATCGCTCGCTGCGTTCACTTTTGCCTTCACGCTGGGGGCGGCGCCGGTGTCGGCTGAAACGCACATCTCGTGGTCATGGGGCAGCGGCAAAACGGTTCGCGGTTCGGGCAATGTGGTTGAGCAGGCGGTTGCTGTTGCTGCGTTTGACAATGTCGTTGCGCAAGACGGCATTCGCGTGGTGCTGCGTCGCGGCGCTGTGCAAAAAGTGCTGGTGAAGACCGATGACAATTTGTTGCCTCTGGTTGAGGCGAAAGTGGACGCTGGCCGCCTGTTGCTCCGGATGCAGCCGAAGATTTCTGCGTCAACGAAAAGCGGCGTGGTGGTGACGATTGATTACACGACGTTAAACGCATTGAACCTTGGCGACGGCGCGCGCGGTGAGCTTGATGTTGCGAGCGGAAGCGCTTTTCGCGCCGAGGCGCACGATGGCGCTGCGCTCACCATTGCTGAGGCGAATGCAACTGATTTTCAGCTCACCGTTAGCGACGGCGCCAGCGCGACCGTGAAAAAAGCGACCTCGGTCACGGCACAGCGATACAAAGTCGCAGACGGTGCGCGACTCGCGGTCGAGAGCGCTAGCGGTGATCGTCTGACGATTTCCGTGGCCGATGGTGCGTCCGCGACCCTGGCCGCGATCAATGTCAAAAGTATTGATGTATCGGTGTCCGACGGTGCGCACCTCGATGTAGCGGGCGTCGCGCAACAGCAAAATTTCTCGCTCTCGGATGGCGCGGCGGTGGACGCCTTGCGCTTGCAAGGGGCCAGTGCTCGCGTGCGCGCAACCGATGGCAGCGCTCTGAAACTGGGCGTGGTGCAAACGCTGAGCGCCGAGATGGCCGACGGCAGCAGCGTTCGTTACACGGGTGACCCGACAGTGACGGCCGAGCGACGGGACGGCAGCACGATTCGGAAGATTTAGGGTCTGGAAATCTGCGCGGAGATCACGCTACTTGAGCCTTGTAGCTTGCGACCACACGACCTGCCAATGCGAGTCGTTCAATTCGTAGGAGTCGATGTGCCAGCAGCGAAACGGCGTACCCTGGCCGTTCCCTGAATCGAGCTCAAGTGCCGCCTGATAGCGGAGAACGGCCATCTCACAGTGCAAGCGGACGGCGATTTCCTCGGGCTCCCAGCGCAAATATCTCAACTCGCCGCGCTCGATTTTTCCGAGATACTGCTCACGCGTAAACGCATTGCCTGCAGGCGTAACCAGCTGAAAGTTCGGCGCATGGAGCTTTATAGCCAGGGCCATATCGCGCGCGACCAAAGCGCGCAGCCGTGATCTTTCTATTTCGCGAAGCTCGTCGGCTACCGAAGCATCAGCGGTTGCGCTTATTGATTGATTGATCATGAGGCTGCCCACATCAAGAGATAATGACCGCACGTCTTTCGCGCCAAATCGGGAGCATAAATCACGATGTGGCGATTCCTGCAAGCCACGTCCTTTAATACATGGCGACCCGCAACGCCGGCTCCTGCATCGCCGCGATCTGTTCGCGCAACTCAAGAACGCGATCCTGCCAATAGCGCTGCGTGTTGAACCATGGGAATGCAGCGGGGAAAGCCGGGTCGTGCCAGCGGCGGGCGATCCAGCCAGAATAGTGCAGCAGTCGGAGCGTTCGAAGCGCTTCGATTAATCGTAATTCGTTGTCATCAAATTCACAGAAGTCTTCATAGCCTTTGATAATGCTCGCGAGCTGCGCTTGCATCGCGTCACGCTCGCCGGACAGCAGCATCCAGAGGTCCTGAACCGCTGGCCCCATGCGGCAATCGTCGAAGTCCACGAAGTTCGGTCCGCTGTCGTTCCAGAGCACGTTACTGGCGTGACAATCACCGTGTAGGCGGATTGACTTCACAGCGCCGACACGCGAAAAAATTTCTTTAATGCCATCAAGCGCCATCGCGCTCACGCTCGACCAGGCCGGCAGCAAATCGGCGGGAATGAAATTATTTTCGAGCAGGAATGCGCGCGGTTCGATCCCGAACGACTCGATGTTGAGTGTGGGCCGTTCTGCGAACGGACGAAGCTCACCGATGGCATGAATACGCCCGATA
>JAYWAQ010000691.1:0-3159 GCA_043782305.1 Burkholderiales bacterium | reverse complement strand
TGTAGAGCCCGCACCCAGGGCGATTCCGCTCTGCCTTGCGACCAGCAACATCGCCGCCATGGCCAGCGCCGCGCCGACCAGCGCGCCAATCCACAACGCCGCGCCTGCGCCCACCACAATCAGCGCCGTCGCCGCGCCCAGGCCCGCAGCGGCAGGAACGCCGAGCAGCCCCGGGTCGGCGAGCGGATTGCGAAACAAGGCCTGCAACGCCGCACCTGCGAGCGCGAATGCGGCACCGCCTGCACATGCCGCGAGCACGCGCGGCGCGCGCAGACCGGTCAGTACCGACCAATCAGCCTCCGAGAGCTGCCCGGTCAGCAACGCTTTCAGCGATATCGGATACGCACCCAACGCCAGCGACAGCAGCACAGCGGCGATGAGAAGCGTGAGCACCGTGAGCAGGGTTGGCGTGAAGCGCCGGTGGTTCATGCGGTTCGTCGGTTGCGCTTGCTGCGGCTTTCGCGACTAGGCGCGCAGATGCGCCTCAACCCGCGCCGCAACAATTTCAGGTACGTCGTGATGCAGCATGTGGCCCGCGCCCTGAATCACCTCGAACTGAATGTCGCTGAAAGCGGCGAGCCTTGAGGAAAAACTGCCCTTCGCATGCCCCTCTTTTGTGGTCGGCACAGTGGTTTCGTCGGTGTAGCCGTTCCACTGCTTCGCCGCCGATTCACTCGCGCCGAGCCAGAGCGTGGGTGCCGTGACATGCGACCAGATTGCAATGGCTTCGTCAAGGCGATACACCGTTGGGAACGGCATTTTGTGTGCAGGATCAGCGCGCAAATGCCAGCGTCCATCGGCCTTATGTTCCGCCCAATGTTGCGCCAGCCATTCCGCGCGTTCGCGGGTCAACCGCACATTGTTTTTTTGCAAACGATCAGCGACTTTGGCGGCGGATTCATAGCTTGAGAGCGTTTCGCCCGCCTTCACCGCATCGAGCCATTTGGCGTAGCGCTCGGCAGCTTTGCTAGCGCTTGAGGCGGGCACGCCGAAACCGTCGAGCGACACCAGCTTTTTCACGCGATGCGGACGCACCCCTGCGTAGGTGCAGCTCACATTGCCGCCCAAACTGTGACCGACCAGATTGATCGGCGCGCCTGGCGAAAAATGATCCGTCACCGCCTCCAGGTCAGCCACGTAATCGGCGAACCAATAGCCGCTCGCGCCTTCTTTCGTCCAGTCACTGCCGCCGTAGCCGCGCTGATCCGGCGCGATGACGTACCAGTCGTGCTTCAGCGCATCGACCAGAAACTGAAAGCTTGACGCCACGTCCATCCAGCCGTGCAGCATGACCAGCGGTTCTGAAGATGGGTCGCCCCAGGTCAAAACTTGCGCGGTGTGGGATCGGAGCTGGAGACGGTGGCGGGTGAAGGCTTTGATGGCAGGCATGGACGAAGCGTATCAGCGCGGGCGATTGTCGCGGCAGATCGGCAGATATAGCTTTTTTGTGAAAACCCCAACAGCTTTGGGCGCGAAATGCGAATTGACGTGATGTCGACTTCTGATCAAATTGCATCGTTAGCCCATATTAAACGGGTCTTTTCAATAAAAGTTGTGCGAAAAAATTTCATTGACAAAACGGCTCAAAGCGCATAATCTTGTAATTACAGAATTATTAACATCTTATCGTCGCACAAAACCAAGGCAATGGTTGCAATATGAGCGAAGTGATCCCTTTCCGTGGCTTTTCCTTGCATGACCAGGTTGCCGAACGGATTCGTGCGCTGATTTTTGACCGGCAGATTGCGCCCGGTGCGTTTATCGACGAGAACATACTGGCAGAGCGCTGGCAAATCAGCCGTACGCCCCTGCGGGAGGCGCTAAAGGTGCTGGCGGCGGAGGGATTGGTTGAGCTCGTACCGCGTCGCGGCTGTCGCGTCATCGAGATCACCGAGACGGATGCGGATGAGCTGTTTCCGATCATGGCATTGCTCGAAGGGCGCTGTGCGCTGGAGGCGACGCGGCAAATGTCGGACGCCGATTTGCGCGATTTGCAGCGTCTGCACGACGAGCTGGAGCGCACGGCCGCCGCGCAGGATATTGACGGCTACTACAAGGCAAATCACGTTTTTCACAGCTTCGTGCAACGCGTGGCGAACAACCGCTGGCTGGCTCGAGTCACAGCGGACTTGCGCAAGTTCGTGCGCATGCTTCGCGGGCGACAACTGGTGCTTCCGGGACGCATCGATGCCTCGATCAACGAACATCGTGTGCTGATCGCGGCGATGCTGGCGCGTGACGGCGTGCGCGCGGAGCGTGCGATGCATGATCACCTTTTGGCACAACTCGCCGCGCTCAAGGCACTACGCACACTCGAAAGCGAGACACTAAAAAATGCTGGCTGATCTTTCCCCCGTCCCCGCACTGCGCAAGGCGGCGCAACAAATTTCGCGCATCAACAGCGAGCGCCGCGCGGCAAAGCTGGTCAAGGAATGCCATCGCCTGCTCTCGGTGCGCGCCGAGGCGAATTCGCCGGCCATTGCGCACAACATCATTGCTGAACTCGACACCCTCAGCGACGCCGAACAGGACGCGCTGTTCGACAGTCTCGCCAGCGAGTTTTCGCCCGACCCGCAGGCGGTGCTTGCTGCGGCGCAAGCCTACGCCGCCGAGCCGTCGGCACCGACTCTGGCCGCGCTGTCAAATCTGGCCGAGCCACCGCGGCAGGAGCTGTTCCGTCGCCTGAACCGGGCGCCGGGCGGTACCGCAGCGTTGGTGCGCTTGCGTCGACACCTGCTCCGCCGACTTAAAAAGAACGGCGGCTGGCAATCGGTTGAGGCCGACCTGCTGCACCTGCTCTCGTCCTGGTTCAACCCCGGTTTTCTGGAGATGCGTCGGGTTGACTGGAACTCACCGGCGCACCTGCTGGAACAGATCATCCAGCATGAGGCGGTGCACGCCGTTGACGGCTGGGACGACCTGCGTCGGCGCCTGCAACCGGATCGTCGCTGTTTCGCTTTTTTTCACGCGCAGCTGGCCAATGTGCCACTGATTTTCGTTGAGGTTGCGCTCGTTCCTGCGATGCCCGATGCAATTGCGCCGTTGATCGGCAAGAACTCGGAAATCACAGCGTCCAAGCAGTTCCGTGTCGCCGCTTTTTACTCGATTAGTAACTGTGAGCCGGGGTTGCGCGGTGTGTCGCTTGGAAACTTTCTGATC
>JAYWAQ010000690.1:0-3161 GCA_043782305.1 Burkholderiales bacterium | reverse complement strand
GGCTACTCTAGATTAAACTTTTTTCGTGGACTGATTTCGGGCGAACTGAGCGCTGAGGCTACTTGACGTAAGACACAAAGCCATGGCGTCAAACCGCCGTCCTGCTTCACGCAGCACGTAACGTCAGATTCAAGGCGAACAATTCAATCCGAAGACTCAGCGGTCATTCTCGCGTGCTTGTACGCTCGTGTGAGTGTAGCCAATCCATACTGGCCAGTGCCATAGAATCACGCTCGCGGATAACGCCTTGAAGCAGACCGCAATGAGCCATAAATTCCCAGACACACTCAACGGAGACACATCATGTCAGGCGGCGGATTTCACGTACACGGACCCCACGATCACGAACTCGAGCACGCAGGCCAGCACGGCGATACGCATGCCGGCGCCATCGCGGTAGTAACCGCCATCATTGCCACCATCGGCGCAATCTTTGCGTACATGGGTGGCGCGACGCAGGCCAACGCGGGGCTCTACAAAAACAATGCGGCGATCAAGAAAACTGAAGCGTCGAATCAGTGGAACTATTATCAGGCCAAGAGCAGCAAGCAGAACTTGAGTGAGCTAGCCGTTGAATTGGCTCCGGAAACGAAAAAGCCGTTCTATACCGAAGAAATCGCCCGCTACAAAAAAGAAAAAGCGGACATCAAGAAGGACGCCGAAAAGCTTGAAGCCGCGTCAACCGAATGGGACAAGAGGAGCGACGACGAAATGCATCAGCATCACCGCTGGGCGCAGGCGACGACGGTCCTGCAAATCGCGATTGCGCTTGCTGCCATCGCCTTGCTCACAAAAAAGCGCTGGGTGGAATACGGCATGTTCGGTGTGACGGCGCTGGGAATCGTTGTTGGCGCGTTGGCGGCGTTGCACGTTTAGTATCGTCAAAGCGCCGCCGGTTGCTTGGCGTCGCCAAGCGCACAAGGAGTGAACGTCCTCACGGATATTCGTACTCTCCCCCTGCGGTGCCTCGCTTTGACGATGGTGAGAAAGCATCCTTGGATAGGGAGATCGCAGCGCGATCTCCTCTAGCGGATGCCTGTATTCGTTGATGTCAATTCAACCTGCAAGCCGTGCCAATACTCAATTCTCCGAGCGGCCGCAGAATTTGGGGGCAGCGGAGAAGGGGCCTATTTCTTACCTTCAATCGGCGCAGAGATCGGAATGCCTAGCTGTTTGTAGACTTCGCGCCGCTTCGCTTCAAGAGCGGGGTCTTCCTTGATAAGGAAGTCATCGAACGCTTTCTCGTCCACCGTAATTTCGTCACGCGTAAGGCTTTCGACAAAGGCCGAACGGGCTCTTTTTACCGCGTCCTCCATCAGTTGCTCAAATATCTTTCCCTTGACCTCGTCAAACGGGCGCTGGTGTTTTGGGTGCTTTTTGTCGAGTCTGACGATGTGCAAGCCAATTCGCGACGGCGTCGGTGGTGATACCTGACCCTCGGTCAGCTTTTTGAAAATCAGCACGCCCATCAATGGATCCGAGCGCGCCGACGAAATATTCGTGAGCTTACCTTTAGTCTCTTTGGCGGCCTTGTCGTCTGTATAGCGCGACAGCACCTCGTCGAACGATGCTCCGTCAGCGAGCTGCTTCTGCGCTTCGGCGATTCGCGCGATTGTCTCTGGATAGGTGCGAAGTCCAAAATCAAAAAAGATTTGCGTGATGTCGGCAGACTCTTCTTCCATGAATTTGGCGCCATCAGCGATCCATATTTCTTTCGCGCGAGCAACGATGGTCGAATCTGCAGCATTAAACGCTGCTCGCGTACGACGTTCGATTAGATTGAGATCGGCAAGTAAGGGCGCACGCTCAAGCTGTAGCGCGTAATAGCGCTGTTCTTCAATGTCTTTCTTGGCCTGCAACTCTGGATGCTTGCGGTAAGCGCGCGGCGTAAATACTTCAACAATCGTACTCTGCAACTCTTTTGGACTTTCGCGAAGCGCTTCCACCCTTTTTGGGGTGTTCATGAAGTGATACGCGTAAAAATCCTCAGTATTAACGGTGATGTCACCCTGTTTGGCAAGCGTAGCGGACGCGGCGAAGCCTACGCACAATGCGTTGGCAAACAGAAATGTAAGCAATGCTAATTTCATGGATAAATAAATGGGTTCGTGAAATAAAAAACGCCCGCCGAAGCGGGCGTGTTCGTACGACCGCTTGGTCTAGTTAGCCCAGCCTATCACCGTATCGCACGATGACACATAAGACGGGCACGCACCGGGAGCGTTCTGGAAATTCAAATACCATCGGCCTGGCGTCAATTTGGCGCTCGCTGCTCTCGATTCGGCACCCATCGCAACTGTGCCTCCGCCTGCGTTGTCTGCCAACTTCACTCCACCTACATTGATTGATATCCATTGCGCGGCGTCTGTGAAGTCGCACTTGGACTTAGACAAAGTGACATAGCGGCCGCTCCGAGTGGCGCCAAAGTCACTGTAACCAACTTCAGCCAAATATCGACCAACGGTTGAATCACTTGCGGTCACATCCACAGCCACTACGAAGTAGCCGCCAGGTGGAGTACTGCCGTAGTCAGAAGAGTAAATTTTCAGATAAGGTGTCGACGCGTTGAAAGCCGTTCGAACAGGCGAGGAAGGACAATAGTCAACGACATTAGTTACTGGCGGGGTCACTGTGACTGTAGCACTTGCCGACCCGGTGCTTGGAGCGCTATTGGCGATGTCTACTCGGTACGTCAGAGTACCTGCAGCGGCAGTGTCAGCTGCG
Source organism: Burkholderiales bacterium (assembly GCA_043782305.1). Lineage (GTDB taxonomy): Bacteria > Pseudomonadota > Gammaproteobacteria > Burkholderiales > Casimicrobiaceae > Casimicrobium. Next base: position 437 of record JAYWAQ010000690.1, on the reverse strand, counting down.
GAGACAGCGTACGTCGAACTGTTTACGCCAACCGCCACCCCATTGCGATACCACTGATAAGTTGCACCAGAGCCTGTTCCTGTGCTGCACGCGACTGACAGCGAGGTAGTTCCTCCGACAACAACGCTGGTCGAAGCGGGACTGACTGCACAGCCGGTCAACGCAGGAATGACTACCGACGGTACTACTGATACCGTAGCGTTGTATGTGGAACAGGCACCCGGATTCGCCGCAAAGCACACGGTAACCGAGTACAACTGCGTCGGAACGCTGTTCGACAGGGTGACGCTGCTAGTGGTTGTAGCGCTCGTTACGCTGGCCGGGACAGGGAGTGCCCATGCGTACGTGTAAGCGCTTGACGTTGGGCATCCATTCACGCTAAGCGAAATGGTAGTCGGTGTGTTAGCTGGGATCTGCGACGAAGGCGAAGCGGTTAG
>JAYWAQ010000689.1:0-3163 GCA_043782305.1 Burkholderiales bacterium | reverse complement strand
ATGGCGAGAAGAACGCTGGAATGAATGGCGTCGCGACGACCGGTGCCGCCATTGAAGGCGCGGTATGTACCTTCTTGAAGCCGTATTGGAGTCAGGGCAAAAACTTCAACGATGCGTCCGGTCGCATCACCCTCGACAAAGCCGCGGCCCAAAAGGGCATTGAAATGTGGCTGTCTCTGGTTGATCGCGGCGTGATGCAGAAAAACATCGGCGAAGTCAAACCTGCCGACATGAACAATGCATTCAAGGCGGGCAATCTGGTAGCCATGGTGAACTGGGGCTTCGCGTGGGACATTCTGCAATCGCAGGCGGACTCGACGGTTAAGGGCAAAGTCGGCGTACTTCCCTTGCCAGCGATGACTGGCGGAAAATCGGCGACCTGTATCGGCGGCTGGCAGTGGGCGGTCAGCGCGTTCTCGAAGAACAAAGCGGGATCAGCAAAACTGGTTCGCTTCCTGAGCTCGCCCGAGTCAGCAAAGTTCCTCGCCATCGAAGGCTCGTTGCTGCCGGTTTTTCCCCAGACATACAGCGACGCTGATGTGTTGAAAAAACTGCCGCATTACAAAGATGCGTTGCCAGTCGTTCAAGCGGCGCGTGGCCGGCCGATGTCGGATCGGTACGGCGAAGTGTCTGACGCGCTGCGTACAACGACGAATGCGATGCTCGCCCGCACGGTGAAACCGGCGGATGGAGTGGCTGAGATTGACAACAAGTTGCGTCGCGTGATGCGCTAGCGGTGCGCCTGGGTAGCGATGCATGACGTTTCGCTACCCACTGCTCCGCTTTTGTAATGACGACTTGATTGGCTGCGCCCTTGGCATCTCCAACCCTGATTGATCGCTTGCGCGACCCGAGTGAAAAAGCGCTCGGCGTGATGCTGCTCGCGCCAGCTGCGCTGCTGTTGCTGTTGATCGTCGTGTATCCAATCGGGAAACTCTTCTACAACAGTTTTTTCGATATGCGGCTGTCGGGCGGACAAGGCAGCAAATTCATCGGTCTGCAAAATTACGCCGACATGATGAAAGACGCAGGCTTTTGGGATGCCACGTTAAACACAGTCATCATCACCGCCGTCACCGTGCCCGGCGCATTGCTCGTTGGATTGGGCCTCGCGTTACTTGCTAACTTGCCGTTTAAACGACAGTGGCCCGTGCGCCTGGCGCTCTTGCTGCCGTGGGCTTTGCCGCTGGCATTTGCTGGCCTGATCTGGGCGTGGTTTTTTCACACAGAATACGGATTCATCAATGATGTATGGGCGCGCATGGGCGGGGAGCCGCGCATGTGGTTGCTGTCCCCGGTTTCGGCATTTACTGCGATCTGCCTTGCGATCATCTGGAAAGCATCCTCGTTCATGGCGCTCGTGCTGCTGGCGGGCCTTCAGATGATTCCAAAATCACTTTATGAAGCGGCCGAAGTCGATGGCGCGTCCAAGTGGCAGCAATTCACACAAATCACGTTGCCGATGCTCATGCCATCAATCATGGTGGCGCTCATTTTTCGCACCATCACCGCGCTGCAGACGTTTGATATCCCGTACACCATGACTAAAGGTGGGCCAGGCAACGCCACTGAAACTCTTGCGATGTATATCCACAAAACGACGATCGACTACCTCGACGTCGGCTATGGCTCGACGCTTGCCGTGGGCATGTTCGTGCTTTCTCTCCTGTTGACCGCGGTGTATTTGCGTCACATCAGCAAGCAGGATTCGACGTGAACAGCGGCGTATTCTCCCCCGCCCGGCTGCGCTTTTTCGCGGCCGCCATTGTTGTCATCAACGGCTTTTTTCCGGCCATCTGGATCTTGCTGACATCGTTTAAGTCCAGCACCGAGCTTTTTCGTAAGCCGATTACCTATTGGCCACAGGATCCAACGCTACAAAACTACGTCGTTGCCGCTATTGAGCAGCCGCTGTTTCAGGTGTTCATGAAAAACAGTGTGATCGTGGCACTGCTCTCAACGGTCGTCTCGCTTGTCGTCGCGTCATTCGCCGCCTATGCCATTGCGCGGCTCAATCTGAAGCACCGCCAGCTAATACTCACAGCGATCATCGCATCCTCCATGTTTCCGCTGGTCACGCTGCTGGTGCCAATCTTTGAGACCATGCGTGCTCTGGGCTGGCTCAACAGCTACATGGCCCTGGTGTTTCCCTACGTCGTGCTCAATCTGCCCGTGTGCACGCTGATTCTCGTGAGCTTTTTCCAGAGCATTCCGCGCGATCTTGAAAATGCCGCGATGATCGATGGCTGTACGCGGTTCGGCACGTTGTGGCGCGTCGTATTGCCGCTCTCGGCACCCGGGGTGTTCACGGCCGGCATTCTTGCGTTTGTCAATGCATGGGATGAATTCTTGCTGGCCCTGTCGCTCAATTCGAGCGCCGCAATGCGCACCCTACCGGTTGGCATTACGCTGTATCAGGGCGAATTTACGTTCCCGTGGCCCATCATCTCGGCTGCGCTCATCGTCGCTATCGTGCCGGTTGCAATCGTGATTGCGATTTTTCAGGAGCGTGTCGTTGGCGGTCTGACGGCGGGCGGGCTCAAAGGCTGAGGCCTTCGCATTGTGTTGATTTGTGCCGCGGAAATTGGGTGCTTACGTATCGCGAGTCTAGAGCCGGAACAACACCGCCTGCTCTGTCCAGTACTCGCTCGGTGAGCGTTTGAAACCTGACTTGGCGTACAGCTGCCAGCGCCCCACAACAAATGCGGTGAGCGCGTTCGCGTGCGCCGCTGTAGACGCCGGAGCCGAACCAGCGGCTGCCGTGCCGACACTCACGAGTTGTAATGCCTGCTTCAGCGACGATTCAACGCGATCCACCAACTGATTGATGCGAACCTGTAGGCGAGCGTCTTCGTTCACCAGCGCATCGCCAATCAATACGCGCACCATACCAGGATTCTTCTCGGCGAAGTTGAGCAACATGGAAACGATCTGTTGCACCTGTGCACGGCCATCACGCTCCGTCTGCGCGATTTGATTGACCAGCGTGAACACCGACTCTTCAATGAATTCGATCAGCGCTTCGAACATCTGCGCCTTGCTTGCAAAGTGGCGGTAGAGCGCGGCCTCAGACACGCCTACTTTTGCTGCGAGCGCAGCTGTGGTGATCTTCTCCCCCTGCGGCTGCTCCAGCATCGTGGCCAGCGTTTGCAGGATCTGGCTC
>JAYWAQ010000688.1:0-3164 GCA_043782305.1 Burkholderiales bacterium | reverse complement strand
AGCCTCGACCCAAGTCATACGCGATTTGGCCTTCACACGATCCCAATCCACAGCCAGGGCGTGCTCTACGTCTTCAAAGCGACGACCCGGATAACGGCTGACGCTCGAAAAGCCGTGCTGGTACGCCGGGCCATAGTCGTCGTAGCTGTAGTCGCGCACATACTCCGGGCTATGCATGTAGTTTGTACGCCAAAAATCGTCCTCGGCCTTCGGATTGACCACTGTCGCTGCACCATGGCCGCCCAGGGCGCCGACGACACCGCCAATAGCTGCACCCGCTACCGCTCCAACCGGGCCTGCGACCGACCCCACGGCTGCGCCTGTTAATGCACCAGCACCGGCACCTACCCCGGTTGCAAGATTGTGTTCGTGAAGATCGTCAGAGCGTTTCGGGTTTGCCACCTCAGCCGCGCCTTTACCAGCGACCGCCCCTGCTACGGCGCCCATACCCGCGCCAACGATCGCTCCGACCGGACCACCGACTGCACCGATGGCTGCGCCTGTCGCGGCACCAGCGCCCATGCCGCTGCCCGAAGCCAAATTGTGATTGGTAAGTTCGTCACCCAACTTGGGATTCACGACTTCGGCTGTGCCCTTGCCAGCGATTGCGCCCGCTGCTGCGCCGATGCCTGCCCCGACAAGTGCACCCACTGGCCCGCCCACCGCACCAAGCGCGGCACCTGTTGCCGCGCCAGCACCAAGAGCACTGCCCGTTGCCAGATTGTGGTCCGGCAATTGGTCACCAATTTTGGGGTTCACGACTTCCGCTGCGCCACGGCCAGCCATCGCGCCGGCGACGGCACCAACGCCAGCGCCGACGATGGCGCCAATCGGCCCGCCGACGGATCCGACCACCGCGCCCGTGGCTGCACCGGCGCTGGCGGTCGTTCCGGCGGCCAGGTTGTGCTCCGTTTCGTCATCACGGCGGCTTGGATTCACCACTTCAGCTGCGCCCTGTCCGGCGAGACCGCCGGTTGCTGCACCAATAACGGCGCCGGCCAAAGTGCCCGCAGGACCAATCGCAGAGCCCATCACGGCACCTGCAATGGCACCGCTCGAAGCGCCAACGGCCATACCTGCCGGATGCTCTTCTGGAGCGCCGCCGAGCGTGGGATCAACGCCTTCAGCTACTGCCTTGCCGGCAAGTCCGCCGGTCACCGCGCCAATGACGCCTCCAACGATTGTGCCCAGAGGACCGGCGACCACGGTGCCAATGGCCGCGCCCGACATCGCTCCTGTGCCTGCTCCAAGTCCCGTGCCGACGGGATGAGATCCGGGTGCGCCTGTGAGGGGATCCGGATTGGTGTCGACTGCTTTATTGATTGGTTCGTCTTTCATGGTTCCTGCCTATTTGGAAATTGATGTTTAGATTTCGTCACCTGCCCACGTGTTTGCAAATAGGCCCGGCGACGTATCGAGATGCAGCAGCGAAGCACTTAAATGACTAACAAAGCTGCGATCAAGTAACTAAATTTTGCTTGTGCGTTGCAGCCGTGAAAGTCATCCCCTTCCGCCCATTCGTGTAGGACGCGGACGCGACGGACAGTCGCGTTTTGATACGCGTCGGGAGATCAATGGGACGGGCACGCAGTTGCGTTTCAGATGCTGAAAAGCAGTTGGAATACAGCGTGGGAAATATGGGCGCGAGCGGCGGCGCTCTGCAGCTAGCGCAATTCAGGCGCCGGTAATGTGGCAGCGGATTGAACGTCCAGCATGAACCATCGTTAGCGGGCGGCGCAGCCACGCGTTAGGGGTGCCCGGTTGTTGCGCGAGCGTGCCGTGCCCAACCAAAATCCGAATGCCAAATTCCGCTCATCAGCTGCTTCAAGTTAAACCTCACGCGTCTGCGGCACGATGTGAACGTCTCGACGCAAGAATCGGCTGTGGCCCCCGCAGGGGCAACCGAGCAAAGTTGTCATGAAGGCTGGTCGAAGTAGCCGACCAGCCTGTTCGGCTCTCGAACTACTGAACGGCTTTTTTGGTGGCGCGTTTAGCATTTTTAGCAGCGCTCTTCGCCTTCGATTTATGTATCTTGGCTTTGGCCTTATGAACAGTCTTTTCCGGCTGCGAGCTCACGGCTGCTTTGGCGTTTTCAGCGCCTTGCTTTGCGGTTTCGGTCGTGGCTTTACCCGCCTCAGATGCTGCAGTGCCAGCTTGAGCATGTGCCACGGCAGCGGTAAGGCACAAAAGGACGGCTGCGAATAGTTGTTTCATTGAGTTGACTCCAGGTTGATTAAAGATGATGGCAGTTTATGCACATCCTTTAGCCGCGCTGTAGGACGCCGTCTAATTTCTCGAGAGGACGGCGGCTACTTTAGGGCCGCTCAATATGTGTGGCCTTAGACGTCAGTCAACAGCACAGCTTTTCGCAAAATTCCGCGGCTTGCCGTAAAGAAATCCTTCGCGCCGTCAAGTCTGTGCAAAGGGCAGGACCTCACCGAATACGACTTGATGTACGTGAACAACGCCATGCGGTTCCGGGGCGCCAGAACCGTCGACGGCCGGGGTTTTCAAAAGCCGGAAAACCGTCCGACGAATCTACAGATTCCGATTGTGCGAAATTAGGGGCAAATGCGCGCATGGTGGCGCAGCCGATTTGAAGCCGCCTCTCGCCGCACGCACCAACGCGGCAAGAGGCTTGGGGGATGCAGCTTTAAACCGACTTCGCCGCAACGATCGTCACACGCTCCAGCACGATTGGCTGCGTGGTCGACACATCGGGTGTGGCCGAGGCGAACATCGCCAGCACGGCACCCACAGTGATCACGGACAACAGGCTCGCACTCACTGCCGTCGCGGTCGATTCGGTACGGGAGAGGATCTGGAAAGTGCGGCTCATGGTGTGCTCCATTCGGTTCAAAAAACATCGCGTCGTTGCGATGGAGTGAACTGTATTCATGGGCAAACACGCTGTGTAGGGGCACGCGACGAATCGCGGGAGAAGCGCGCGAGTTGCAGATTCACGGTACGACCGGGCGTGACGCACGTTGGCGAGACTGGTGGCACACTGCCGCTACGCTACATCGTCATTGATACCACCTCGCGCAACGGCTTCCCGCAGACGATTCGCCGCATCGTGTACGAGGGCACGCCGAACGCGGCCAACACCGCGCCCAGCTTCTGCGGCGTCAACGCCACAATCGTCAGCACTCTGGATATCGACG
>JAYWAQ010000687.1:0-3167 GCA_043782305.1 Burkholderiales bacterium | reverse complement strand
AGGCGTGGCGTTCGGACGGCCTTATCAGTCGCCGTTTTCGGTGCGTTGAGCCTGGGTTAGCCCAGCGACCTCATCGTGCTTTGCAGGGGGGCGTTCGCCGCCCCTGTGCCTACGTCTGCGCCAGGGTGTAGCTCTCTTTGCCGTCTTTCATGGTCCAACCGAGGTCAGCTAACTCCGCGCGCAGACGGTCGGCCCCGGTCCAATCCTTTGCGTTGCGTGCCGCCCAGCGGGCATCGGCCACCGCGCGAACATCGGCAGGCACGTCTTCACTCTTCGGCAACCACGACGCCAAACCGAAGCCGAACGCTTCATCAAATTTAAGCAGGGTCGCTTTTTTGACGCCCGGCGCAAGATCGGATTTGAGGGCTTCGAACGCCAATGCCAACGCCTGCGGAAAATTCAAATCGTCGTTGAGTTTCTCCACCCAACGTGCCACGAATTCAGCGTCTGCTGTTGACGCTTCGCCCAGTGAAAATACGGAATTGCGAAGTCGGTTCAGCCCGGTCTGCGCGGCATCCAGCGCCTCCCAGCTGAACGTGAGTTGCGAGCGATAGTGCCCCGTCAGGCAAAGGTAGCGATACGCAATCGGGTCATAGCCTTTGTCAATCAACAATTGCACACGCAAAAACTCACCCGACGATTTGCTCATCTTGGCGTCGTTCGTGATCAGGAAATGACCATGCATCCAGAAATTCGCGAGCCGCGTTCCGTACGCTGCTTCAGTCTGCGAAATTTCGTTCGGGTGATGGACCGTAATGTGATCTTCGCCACCGCAATGAATGTCGAAATATTCGCCCAGATATTTGTGCGCCATCGCCGAGCACTCGATATGCCAGCCTGGAAAGCCACGCCCCCACGGCGAGTCCCATTCCATCTGGCGGTGATCTTCCGGTGCAGAAAACTTCCACAACGCGTAATCGGTTGGGTTCTTTTTCTCACCTAAATCGACGCGCGCGCCGGCCTGCAATCCGGCGATGTCTAATCGACCCAGATAGCCGTAACTCGCCTGCTTAGATGTGTCGAAATAAATACCGTCGCTGGTGCGATAGGTGTAGCCCTTCTTCTCGATTTCTTCAATGAAACTAATCTGCTCGGGGATGTTGTCGGTGGCCTTGCACCACACGTCCGGCTCCACGATATTAAGCAATTTCAGATCAGCCCGGAACGCGTCGGTGTAGAGCGCCGCAATAGTCCACGCGGTCTGCCCCGTGCGACGGGAGCCCGCCTCCATCTTGTCTTCACCCTCGTCACCATCCGACACCAGATGACCGACGTCGGTGATGTTCATGACGTGATTGACGCGGTAGCCGTTTAGCTTCAGCGTGCGCACAAGGCCGTCTTCAAAAAGATAGGTACGCAGGTTGCCAATGTGAGCATAGTTGTACACCGTAGGGCCGCAGGTGTAGAGCCCCACCTCACCGGGTTTCAGTGGCGTAAATTCGCGCTTCGAGCGCGTCCAGGTGTCATAGAGTTCGAGAGACATACTTGCTCAAAAAGAAGGTACAAAAAAGGCTGCACGGGGCAGCCTTAAATGGGGACGAAAAACAACTCGCTAAAGGCTGACGAGCAGAGTGCTGCGGCGGGGGCAGCGAAAGGCACAACAACAGTTAGCGAATTTAGTCATATGCAAAGCAGTGTATCGCAGTCAGAATCTATGATCCGGCCGGAACGCAAAACGCGATACGCGACACCGCCCATCCGGCGTCGGCCATGCGGTTGAATTCTGCGGTGTCGAGCACCGTACGCAGGTTGTATCCCAAGGCGTCCCTGTTCAGCATTTCATAGGCCGGAACGCTTCCCACTGGGCAGCCGAAACTGTTCGGAAAAGTCGCCTGGAACGCCGCCCCGTCGACTACCCAGCCGAGGTTGGCGGCATAGGCCTGACAATCCTCAGTACTCGCGCTGTAGGCGTACGCGCCACCGTTCACCAGACGCGCTCGGCAGACCGGTTGCGCGAGCGCCAGCACATTAAATTGTGCGGTGAAACTAAACGCATCGATGGCAAACCCGGTCCGCGTCCACGCACCACCACGAGTGCCCGCGAGCAGCTGCGACAACTCCACCGGGTCGTTAATCAATGCATAGCGACCAGTGAGCCCATCTCGCAATTCGGTCAATCGTGTTCGATCACGTGAGTCACTCATATCAGCCGCAGAGCGCGTGCTGCTCACGCTAGCCAAGGCGGTAGCCGCATCAAGTAATCCTGTGCCACAAGCGCCCGAAGCCGCGGCGCAGTCAGAGCCCGCAGGGAATGTGCGTGCGGTCAGACGGAGACGATTCAACACCTGCCCCGGCGTCAGCGTCGGGTCTCGCGTCAACATCAGCGCCACCACGCCCGCCACGTGTGGTGCCGCCATGCTGGTGCCCATGTAGGTCGCGTAGCTCGGCACACCCGGCTGTGTGATGCCGCCGTTCAGCGTCGAAATAACGCCCGGTAAGTTACCAGAATCACCACCTGGCGCCGACACAGCAATCGTGCTTCCAAAGTTGCTGAAGCTCGACAAATCACCCAGCAAATTCGACGCCGCCACACTGACTACACCATTGCAATTGGCAGGGGAAAAACCCGAGGCCAGCACCGCATCGTTACCCGCAGCGACCACCACGACCGCGCCCCGCGCCAGCGCACCGTCAACGGCGGACTGCATATTGGCGCTGCAGGGGCCGGTTCCCCCGAGGCTCAGATTCAACACCTTGGCCGGGTTCGGATTGTCAGGCACACCCGCCACCCGCACACCAGCCGCCCAGCGAATGGAATCGGCCACATCCTCGGATGTCCCCCCGCAGCGGCCAAGCGCCCGAACCGGCACGATCCGGGCATTCGGTGCCACACCGGCCATGCCGGCGCCATTATTGGTGCTCGCGGCGATGATCCCGGCCACATGGGTGCCGTGCCACGAACTCATGAAATCGTACGGGCCGCTGCTGCAATCGAGCGCATCGTCATAGTCGCCGCCGTCGGTCGGGTCGCTATCGCGACCGTTGCCATCATTGGCGATAAAGAGATTGCTGATCATGTCGTAGCCCGCCATGCGCTTGGCGTCGAGGTCCGGGTGCGAGCGAATGCCGGTATCGATGACGGCAACGGCCACCGAACCCGAGGGCGTCAAGTCCCACGCGTTGGCCGCGCGAATGCCGCCAACGCCCGTACCCAGCGCCCACTGCTG
>JAYWAQ010000686.1:0-3169 GCA_043782305.1 Burkholderiales bacterium | reverse complement strand
GCTTGACCTGTCGCTGAGCGGCGTGTTTACGCGAGAGCATCGTTTGCTCGCGATGAGTAAAACGATTGCCGCGGCGCGTGCCGCATCGCAAAACCCGGCGATGGTGGTGCTGGTGAATGGGCGCGTTTTTCTCAATCGCCCGGAACTCGCCGTGGTGGTTGGCGCCAACGCAGCTTACTCGCGAGTGGGGCAGGCCGTCGGAAAGGCCAATCGGGTGCTCAAGCCGCACGGATCAAAAGCGTTCATCGCAACTCAACGCTTGTTGCGCGAGGTTGAGTGCCGTGTGACAGAGAACTCGACGCTGCCCGTGATCCCCTCAGGCTCGCACAACCGTTAACGCTAACGGCGACGGGTCGGCATATTCGGTTGTTCTCTACTAAACCTCGCCGTCCATTCCCAGTTCGTGAATCTTCCGCGTCAGGGTGTTACGACCCCAGCCCAGCCATTCGCTGGCCTCGATTCTTCGGCCCTTGGTTTGTGTGAGCGCTGAGCGAATCATCGTGGCTTCGAACTCTCGCGTGAGACGCTCTCCTGGCGCGTGTTCGCCGTGCTGAATCGCAGAGGCGAGGGCGCTGGAGAGCGCGTGTTGCCAGTCGCCGGTCGTTGCGCTGCTGCCGTTATTCGGCGCCGCGCCGGGGGTGCTGTTAGCAGGGTAAGCGGTCGCCGATGGAGCGACGCTCGCAGGCGCGGCGTGAGCAGGATGCGGTGCTGCGACCGGTGCCGTGTAGGCCGGGGGGGCGACGCTCGTGGATTCAGCAAAACCTGTCAACGCGGCGACACTTCCCGGCGGCGCTGCGACGCGCACTTCAGGTGGCAAATCATCCACGTCGACCGATGATCCCGCTGCCATCACGGTGATCCAGTGACAGACGTTTTCCAGTTGCCGAACGTTGCCGGGAAATGCGAAATTTTGCAGAACCTGCATCGCAGCGGGCGTCAACGTTTTTACGTCGCCACTTAAGGTTTGTGCGCTCTTCGTCAAAAAATGTTTCATCAACAGCGGCACGTCGTCGCGACGTTCGCGCAGCGGCGGCAGGCGCAAACGCACCACGTTCAATCGATGTAACAAGTCCTCGCGGAACATGCCGAGTCGCACGCGTTCGTCGAGATTTTGGTGGGTTGCGGCAATGATGCGCACGTTCGATTTCATCGGAGCCTGACCGCCGACGCGGTAGTACTCACCGTCCTGCAACACGCGTAACAAGCGCACCTGCAGATCGGACGGCATGTCGCCAATCTCATCCAAGAAGAGCGTTCCTCCCTCGGCTTGCTGGAAGCGGCCCTGTCGCGTGGACGCCGCACCGGTGAAGGATCCGCGCTCGTGTCCGAATAACTCGGATTCGAGCAAATCTTTCGGAATTGCAGCCGTGTTGATCGCGATAAACGGCTTGCCTTTGCGCGGGCTATGTTCGTGCAAGGCGCGGGCGACGAGCTCCTTGCCGGTGCCGGATTCGCCGGTGATGAGGACAGTGACGTGTGATTGCGAAAGCCGCCCAATGGCGCGGAAAACATCCTGCATTGCAGCGGCTTTTCCGAGCATTTCACGCTCACCCGCTGCCGGAGTTTCGGACGCCTGAACCGGCTCGGCGACTGCGGCGGCGCGGCGAATCAGTGCGAGCGCCTGCTCCACGTCAAACGGCTTCGGCAGGTATTCAAATGCACCCCCCTGAAACGCCTGCACGGCGGTGTCAAGATCGGAGAACGCAGTCATCACGATCACCGGGACTTGCGGATGTGCCGCCTTGATTTTCTTCAGCAGCGACAGGCCGGATTCGCCCGGCATGCGCACATCGCTGACCAGAACGGAAGGGGTTTCGCTCTCGATGGCATCCTGCACATCGCGCGCATTATCAAAGCTGCGATACGGCATCCCCTCGCGGGTGAGCGCTTTTTCGAGAACCCAGCGGATGGAGCGATCATCGTCCACAATCCAGACGTTTTTCATGCTAATTTTCTCTCTGTTGCGTCTGCGTCGGTCGGGTGATCGAACGGCAGAATGACCCGGAACTCGGTGTGTCCCGGCTCGCTATCGACTTCAATCGCGCCATAGTGTTGGGCGACGAACGTTTGTGCGATTGACAGACCGAGGCCGGAGCCCGTGCCGTCATTACGCGTGGTGAAAAGGGGATAAAAAATGCGATCACGAATGTCTGCTGGAATGCCGAGACCATTGTCGATGACTCCGATCTCGAGCGCCATGCGATAACGGCGACGCGACAGCACCACCTGACGGGCAACGCGCGAGCGCAGCGTGACATGCGGCGAGGTCACGGAATCTGTCGACTGACAGGCGTTGCGCGCAATGTTCAACAGCACTTGGGTGATCTGTTCGCCGTCGCATTCGACCTCGGGCAGGCTCACATCGAAGTCAGCATCCAGCGTATGTGTCGCGCCAAATTCGTTTCGCAGCAGCTGCAAAACGCGATCCAGCAGACGATGTATGTCGGTGCGCACATAACGCGGCAGCTTGTGCGGCATCAACAGACGGTTAACAAGATTCTGCAGCCGGTCCGCTTCGGAGATGATGACTTGCGTGTACTCGATCAACTGCGGGGAAGAGAGTTCGCCTTCGAGGAGTTGTGCCGCACCCCGCAGGCCGCCCAGCGGATTTTTGATCTCGTGCGCGAGGTTGCGAACCAGCTCGCGATTAGCCTGATTCTGCTCGGCGATTTTTGCTTCGCGCGCGATCTTTAATTGCTGGTCGATATGACGAAATTCGACGACCAGACAGGCTTCGTCGTCCTGCTCGGTCTCCAGAAAAGTAGCGGTGCAATTGACCAGCAGTTTTGAGTTGCTGGTGTTCTTTCCGGCAAGGTGAAGTTCAAGCTCCTGCTCGGTATAGCTGGCGCGATAGGTGAGCGCCAAATCGAGCGCGAGGGTCAGTCTTTCGCTGTCGCGAATTAACTCAGCGAGGTGCGCGCCAACAAGTTGGCGACGCGATTGTGCAAAAAGACTTTCAGCGGCGGGATTGGCGTAACTGATGCGATGGTCGCGCCCAAGCAACAGCACCGCTGTTGATATGAGTTCGAGGCCACCGGTTTCTAGCATGCACCAGTTTTAGCAAGAAGCGGGCCGTACACGTCACGTTTGATGACAAGGACAAGTCAGCGCACCAACAGGTGTTCATCATCGCGTAAGGCAGGCAAGCTGTGACGTGAATGCGGGCCCT
>JAYWAQ010000685.1:0-3170 GCA_043782305.1 Burkholderiales bacterium | reverse complement strand
TTCACGACCTACATCTGGTTTGACCGTTTTTTTGATGTAGAAGACATCATCAAGGACGTGATCAAACGGCCCTTCATCACGGTTGGATTTGCCGCGTTCTTGCTGTTCATTCCGCTCGCTGTCACGTCGAACAATGCCATCATCAAAAAGCTCGGCGCAAAGCTCTGGCAGCGTATTCACTACCTCGTCTACGTCATTGCCGTGCTCGGCGTCGTTCACTATTGGTGGCTGGTGAAAAAAGATCTGACGCAGCCCATCATTTACGCCTGCGTGTTCGCCGTGTTGCTCGGGCTGCGTGTGATGTGGAAACTGCGCGGCGTAACCAAGGGCGTCAAGATGGCCGTGCCACCTGTCACCAAGGTTTCACGAAGCTGATTTAAGCTTGCGGGACAATCGGGTAAATCGCTGCGTGTGCAATCCGCTCTTCACGCGCGACCCGGCTCCGGTGACGCATGCTTCCACGCCGCTTTAGTTCGAAATCGCTTGCTTCTCTCATCTGGCTGTTGCTGGCGCTTTTTTCGTCAGTCGCGAATGCCGAAGAGCCGCCGCCCGCCGCGTCACCGTTTGATTGGGACGTCCGGTTTCAATCAACTTATGTCACCCAAAGCAAACGGGCGTTTCGCGCAGCGTACTCGGGTGAAAACAGTCTTTCACCCAATCGCGAAGCCAGTTATTCGTTCACGGCCACCGCCGCGCTCGGAGTTCGACTCTGGCCCGGTGCCGAGATTTATCTCAATCCGGAAGTCGCGCAAGGCGTCCCGCTATCGGGGTTGACCGGACTGGGCGGCTTTCCGAATGGCGAGCTGGCACGCACCTCCGGCGCGGCGCTTAAGCTGTATCGCGCTCGCTCGTTTCTGCGGCAAACCTTAAACTTGGGCGGCGATGAGCAAAAAGTCGAAGCCGACATCAATCAACTGGCCGGAACCCAAAAGAAGGAGCGGCTGGTCTTCACGGTGGGCACGCTGTCGGTGCAGGATTTATTTGACGACAACACTTATGCACATGATCCGCGCATGGAGTTTTTGAATTGGGCGCTGTTGACGCACGGCGCGTACGACTTCGCGGCGGACGCGCGCGGATATACGTCGGGCTTCGCGCTGGAATATTTTCGTGATGACTGGGCGTTTCGCTTTGGGCGATTCGCGCAACCCAAGCAACCGAACGGACAGCCGCTTGACTATCGCTTGTTCAAAAACTACGGCGATCAGATCGAGATCGAACGCGCGCACACGCTGGCCGATCAACCCGGAAAATTGCGCCTGCTCGCTTTCCGCAATGTGGCGACGATGGCGCGCTTCAGCGACGCGCTGACGCTGGCGGATCGCACCAGAACGACCCCCAGCATTGATAACGTACGAACGGGGCAGCGCGCTAAAGTGGGCGTCGGCATCAACGCAGAGCAGTCGATCACGCCAGAGATTGGCGTTTTTGTGCGTGCGATGTGGGCGGACGGCAAAACTGAGACCTACGCCTTCACGGAGATTGACCGATCCCTGTCGGTCGGGACGCTGATCACGGGCACCTCGTGGGGACGCAGCCAGGATGTGATCGGGCTGGCGCTTGCAAAGAACGGACTCTCCGCGTCACATCGCGCTTATCTGGCTCGCGGTGGCCTCGGATTTTTCATCGGAGATGGCGCGCTCAACTATCGCCCGGAGACGATCACCGAGGCGTTTTACCGCTGGAATGTGATGAAAGCCGCGTGGCTCAGCGCGGACTTTCAATACATCCGCAACCCCGCCTACAACGCGGATCGTGGGCCGGTGCGTGTCGCTTCGATTCGTCTGCACACGGAGTTTTGAGCTTCACTGGATATGCCGCACGCTCATAGAGCGTGACGATTGGGGTGGTCAGCGGGCGATGGCCATGCGCATTTCGCATGCGTAGCCCATTGGCACTGGCTTTCCAGCACGAATCTTTCTAGCATCCAGCCTATCAGTCGCCACAAGCGATGCATTTGCGGTCGAAGCTCATGAAGCGCGTTTTAGTTCTCGGTGCCGGAATACTCGGCGTTCATACGGCGTATTTTTTGCGGCAACGTGGCTATGAGGTCACGGTCGTCGACCGTCAGCCCGGCCCGGCGCTGGAAACGAGTTTCGCCAACGGCAGCCAGATTTCGGTGAGCCAGTCTGACCCCTGGGCCAGCCCGCATGCCCCGTTCAAGATTTTGAAATGGCTCGGCAAGGAAGATGCCCCCTTGCTGTTCCGCCTTCGCATGGATGTGAACCAATGGCGCTGGGGCCTGCGCTTTCTCTACGAATGCCTGCCCAGTTGCGCCGAGCACAACACCTTGCAGGCGATGCGCCTGTCCGAGTACAGTCGCCGTACCTTGCAGGCGCTGCGCCATGAAACCGGCATTCAATACGACCACGCCGAGGCCGGCATCATGATGATTCATTCGAATCGGCAGAGCTTTGATGATGCGGCCGAGGCGGCGCAACTCCTGATTCGCAATGGCGAGCGTCGTGATGTGCTGACTGTGGCGGAGGCGGTGAAGATTGAACCGGCTTTGACACACACCGCGCCAACGCTGGCCGGAGCGATATATGCGCCGAATGACGAGTCGGGTGATGCTTATAAATTCACGATCGCACTGGCAAAGCTTGCCGCGCAAATGGGTGTCGAACTCCGCTATGACACAACGATCAAACGGATTGAGCGCGAAGGTGGAGCGGTATCGGGTGTCGTGGTGTCCGCGAGCGACGGAAAGAGTGAATCACTGAAGGCAGATGATTACGTCGTCGCACTTGGATCGTACTCCACGGCCATGCTCGCGGGCGCTGGCGTTGACGCGTTGATCTATCCCGCCAAGGGCTACAGTGCCACGCTGCCCATCGTGAACAAGCCCGGTGCGCCGCGCGGGAGCATCACCGACGATGAAATGAAAATCGTGTTCACCACGATTGGTGATCGATTGCGCATCGCTGGAACAGCAGAACTCAACGGCTTTGACACGACGTTAAACCCTATCCGCTGCGAAGCATTGACGCGACGCGCAAAGCACCACTTTCCCGACCTCTGTGATTGGGAATCGGTCAAATACTGGACTGGCTTGCGCCCGGCAACGCCGTCCAATCTCCCGATCATTGGACAGTCCAAACTGAAGAATCTGTATCTCAATACCGGGCACGGCACCCTGGGCTGGACCGAAGGGCCGGGCTCGGCCAAGG